>JAJRXG010000217.1 GCA_024276375.1 Bacteroidota bacterium
CCGTCTTTCTTCCAATAGGGATGATCGTATTTTTCCAACCAGTGATGTGCCTCTTCCCACTTGTGTGCCGGACTTTGACCTTCAACATGGATACGTTGTGTCCCGTAGTCAAAGTCTATCAATCCGTTCGTCCCCTGTACTTGAAAGCCCAGTGAATATGGTCGGGGAGAGTTGGTATTATGGGTGAGGATAATTGTTTCACCAAGCGCTGTCCATATCGTCGAGGTAACGACATCTCCGAGGCTCCAAGGAAGATTGGCCAGTGGGCTTGAAGTGCCCCCCTCAGCATTATCTATGATGTACTTGTTGAGAGATCTGGCCTTGCTCGCGGCTGCACTGATGCGCGTCATACGATTGCCGCGATTGATATTGAGTACATGAGCTATTGGCCCAAGACCATGCGTGGGATACAACTCTCCATTGCGATGGAGAGAGTGTTTGGTACGCCATCTGGCTTCCCCGACGGCTCCCTTTCCAAATCCAACAGTTCCATTGGCACCTTCGAGTTTGACATGGCGTAAATCATGCATGTATCCACCTCTGCAATGCAGTATTTCACCGAAGAGGTTGTCCCTAACCATATTGAGTACGGCCATTACGTCCCTGCGGTAACAGACATTTTCGAGAAACATGAGATGTGTGTCTGAGGCCTCCTGAGCATGAACCCATTCCCAACATTCTTCGACGCTTCCGGCACCGGCTACTTCTACAGCAGTATAGATATTTTGGCCGAGCGCCTCCTTGACAACTGGTGTATGCCACTCCCAATTGGTGGCAATCAGGACTGCATCGAGATCTTCTTTTTCAAGCATTTCTTTGAATGCATGTACATGGCCTGTATATACCTTAGGTCGGCTTTGCCCATGTTGATCATACAATCCTAGGGTCTTTTCAACTGCATCGGGGTCTATATCACAAAAAGCCGGGCTGATGACATTGGGAAGTCGCAGAATATTATTGATATGATTTCTACCTCTCAATCCCGTGCCGACAAAACCTATCTTCACGGTTCTTCTATATTCCGAAGATAGCTCTGCACTTTGACTCATATAGGGCAAAAAAGGTATGGCGACACTCATGGCACCAAGCTTTTTTACAAAATTTCTTCTTCCGGAATATACGTTACCCATTTTGCTCATATTTTTTTTATCAAAACTGATATTGTCACCGAAATATACAGTTATTCTCTAATCAGCCATATCCAAAGGAAGTGATTTTTCTCTATTGCTCATAGATTTCAAGATTGGGATAGAATGTACCCCAAGAGAACCAGAATCCGATAAATTGATCGGCGAGGATAAGTCGTTTTAATGAGCCGTCATGACTGAACCCCAACATGTCGTAGCTCGTACCTTCAGAATCAAGCAATATGTCGTTGCTATCCTCTGCATTGACAACTTCAAACGATAAAGATGCAGTGGGGGTTTTAAAAGCAATGATGTAATTTTTCTTGGTATTGCGTACGATGAGTAGGTCTTGTCCCTGAAAGCTATCTGAGATAAGCTCCAATTCTGCTTTATCTTTATTAAATGGATATGCTTTGGGAACGCCATCGACAAATACGGCCAATACTCTCTCCTTGCTGGGCAATCTTGAATCTCTAATCGTAACAGGAAATAGAATATTGCTATTATTGGTGCGATAATCTCCATAAGGATATCGACTATAATTACGGCTAAAACCGGTCTCTGTATTCATTACTAAACTATTGGGGAAATATTGGCTCCAAGTTGCCCATGTCGTTTCTACAAAAGGGTGAAGTTTGGCTTTCATACGGATATTTGCTCCATTGACACAGTCTAATCTCTGTTGTGACCACGTGCTTTGTGTGGCTCTATCATATGGTAGCAGATTGGAGTTGTAGAGCAATCCAGAAACACCAAAAGTGGTTTCGATACCATTGATGATGCGATCCCATCCGATCCCTGTACCTGTCAGTGGACAGTAGGTCAATGCAACGCTTTGATCACCGATTTGATCATTGACGATCTCATGCCAGTCTAAAATAGGATGGGGATATGCCTTGATATCGTCCCCGATTCTGATGCCGAGTACCAGATCATTGTCATCTAGATAATCTACATTTGGAACAGTAGAAAAATTTGGAAAATCAATAGATGGGATTCCATCTCTTCCCGGACCTCCGTCAAATACAAGATTTTTGTCAATAAGCCATTCTTCGGGATCAAAATTGACATTACCATTGACGTTGCCACCGGATGAAAGTCCGGGATTAGAGTCATCAGAACAAGCAAAGGAAGACAAGATAAGAAGAGCCAGATAAAGTAAGTTTTTCATAATTCTAATTTTGGGTATTGATGTCTATGATATCAAAAGAATGTTTTTGAGGGGAGATGCTATAATACCATCCGAAGTTAATGCCAAAACTTGGTACGAGTTGGGTCTCATTGATGTGGCTCCAAATAGGTATTTCAATATTTATAGATAGATTGCTATTGAGTTTTGGTAATGAAAATCTATTGGATAGTCGGGCGAAGAGGAATTTGCCACCGGTTCCGGGAATGGGGTTTTGATTGACTTGATCCCGGTTCACAAATCGATACCTGACAGACAATCCGGAAGACAAGACTTGGTTGGCGATGAGGAATTGGTCACCAAAACCAGCGATAAATTGTACATCATTACCAAACCGGTATGTTTGTGCTCCACCTCTTGAATTTGGATTGCTTCCCGTACGGGAAAGCAGGGTATTGAAATAGAATATTGCAGAGGGGCGACTCGGAATAGGGTACTCCATGGATCCAAATAAAATAATATCCCAAGCCCCACTTCCCGGTTGAAGATCTTCGAGCAAGACCAACCCACGACTTCCTATTTGGTCATAACTTCCAAATGGAATCTGCGGTCCCGCTCCTAAACGAAGGACGAGATCTTGATCATATATATCATATATTAGGAGGGCAATGGGATCTCCGATGCCAAATGTAACTTCTCTATCAAGGAGACCCCTAGTGGACGTGATACGACGTGTCTGCCGCACGAATGGCAAGAATGCTTCGATCGTCCATCTTTGATTTAAGCTATGCGCTGCTCTGAAAATGTAGGATTGAGTCGTACGAAGCCTTTGATCGTCGTCCAATCGTTCGTTTTCACTTTTTAAGGTACTGAGAAAGAGAAAGTCTGCGCTGAGACTGAGTTGTATGCTTCCGGCTTCCGTGGATTGGAAACCTAGGTTGCTACTCACTGGCACACCGCCGGAACAACAAGTTTGGCCATGCATCGCTTGTATAAAAAGTAACGAAATTGCAAGTGCAAGGATTTTCAACATAGCATATCGATAACGCCCTTATTTTGATATTGATGTCTAAAGATATCAATTGCTGTAGTTTATGTCTGACATAGGACAGAAAACGACGGATATCCAATAAGGAGGAGCTATCAAGGGCATTGTAATAGGTCAATAAACTTCTTACGCATTATACCGAATACGGCTATCAACTCCTTATCATATTTCTTACTCTATGATGGGAGTTGAGTATATATCGTCTGAAATTGCAATTGAAAAATGATGATCTCAAATAGCTGTGAGCATTATTTTTAATTGGGATCTTTGATCAGTGCTGTCTGAAGCTGAAGCATTTGTGCTTCCAATTGTTTAATTTGCTCTTGTTGTGCTGACAATTGCAATTCATATCCTCGCCTCATATCCGCCAGCGCTTTCTTATATTCTTTTCTCAATGCGTTGACAGCTTCTACGAGGAGGGGCGTCATTTTGCTATAATCCAATCCTCTGGCATCGATGCCGTTTTCTTCGTAAATCACGATCTCCGGAAGGATTTTTCCCACTTCTTCGGCGATAAAGCCTACATCGTGTTGACCACCATGGTCATCGTCCCAATCGTAATACACGCCGCGCAGTTGATTTATCTTATGAAGCGGATCGGGGATGGCGTGTATATTGCGCTTCCAGCGGATCGAAGATGATGCGGCATAGTTGGCACCAGGGCCGATGGCGTCAAAATCAGCACCACCTGCCGGACCATTTCCGACTACTCCTACACCATCACCTCCGGTGGCCATCCCATACACACCACGACCACTTCCGTTGTGTATGCCCCATATGCCATAACCATTGGCACTTGTTGCACTATTTACGCCTTTTACAGCTGCGGAGCTACCACCGGGATTTGTAGATTCAATTTCACCAAATACGCCTACAGCTCCGGGAGAGATAGATTTGGATCTTCCCTGTACACCGGGTGTTGTCCCTGTTGCAGCTGCATGCACTCCATAGACACCGATTCCATTGATGCCAAGACTAGATCCATGGATACCTTCGCCATTGGTTCCGGAAGCCAAGCCAAAAACGCCACGACCACCATCCGCACCTTCAGAGGATCCATAAACACCAAATCCGTTTCCGTCATGTGAGCCCCATACGCCGATACCATTACCGTCTGATCCATTATTTCTGCCAAGCACACCAGCTGAATTTACTCCGGGACTAGTCGAAGTAATCTCTCCCACTACTCCTGCAGCATTTGCGGAAACAGAATTTGAAATTCCATGTACTCCGGGTTCAGTACCTGATGTAGAATTGTGCAATCCGGCGACACCACGTCCACTTGCCCCATAGGCAATGCCATAAACACCCCACCCACTTCCGTCATGTCTTCCCCGGACACCAGCACCATTGATTCCAGTCCCTTTGTTGCGACCGAGTACCCCGGCAGAAGCCTCTCCCGGAGTAGGCGAAGTAATCTCACCAAGCACTCCTTTTGCTTGATCATCCTTTGAAACTGATCTTCCATAAACTCCAGCTTGCGCACC
>JAJRXG010000218.1 GCA_024276375.1 Bacteroidota bacterium
ATAGATGGTAGCGATGTCATTAAGATTGGATTGATCGGATGTGGAGGTCGTGGCACGGGAGCCGCTTCTCAAGCACTTCTTACCAAAGAGAATATTCGCCTAGTTGCAATGGCAGATGCTTTTGAAGATCGGCTTGAACAGTGTTATAAAGCGTTGACGGATCCTCATTTTACGGATTGGTCAACAGATCAAGAAACAGATTTGAATCCTAAGATATCTGTTGCTCCGGATCACAAATTTATCGGATTTGATGCATATAAAAAGGTCATAGACTTGGTGGATGTCGTCATTATCGCAACGCCCCCCGGTTTTAGGCCAATGCATTTTGAAGCTGCTGTGGCAAGTGGCAAGCATGTATTCATGGAAAAACCCTTGGCCGTTGATGGCCCGGGCGTACGCAAAATACTTGCAGCCGCCAAAGTAGCAAAAGAAAAAAAGCTTAATGTTGTAGTAGGTCTTCAACGACATTATCAGGCGAAGTATCTCAAATGGGTAGATATGTTGCATGGTGGAGTAATCGGAGATATACGTACAGCAAGGGTATATTGGAATAGTGCCGGTGTATGGGTGCGTCCTCGAAAGCCGGGTCAAACGGAGATGGAATATCAAATGCGCAATTGGTACTATTTTAATTGGTTATGTGGAGATCACATCAATGAACAACACATCCACAATCTCGATGTCGGCAATTGGGTTATGCAAGACCATCCTATCAAAGTATCAGGAATGGGTGGTCGGCAAGTACGTACGGGCAAAGATCATGGCGAGATCTTCGATCACCATGTTTTAGAATATGAATACGCCAATGGGGCAAGAATGTTCAGTCAGTGCCGGCATATTCCGGGATGTGCATCACGAGTATCAGAGGCATTTGAAGGGACAAGTGGCAGTGCTCCCGCGCCTGGCAAAATCTTAACTGCCAATGGATATCCGTTAATGGATTACGACGATAAAGGAGATCGCAATCCATATCAAAAAGAACACGATGAGTTGTTTGCAGCTATTGCCGCCGGCGAGCACAAGTTTGAAGATGCTACCAATGGTGCACATGCTACCTTGACAGCTGTTATGGGAAGAATGGCATCCTATTCGGGACAGATTATCACTTGGGACGAAGCGCTAAACTCTCAGATAGACCTTGCACCTCAGACTTATGCATGGGACGCGGATCCTCCAGTCCTACCCAATGCAGATGGATACTATCCCATTGCCGTTCCGGGCCAAACAAAAGTCGTCTGATACAGACCTCCATAAGAAAAGCACATATGAAGCGTAGAAGATTTATCGAGACAACAGCATTGGGTAGCGGAATACTCGTTACAAACTCACTTAGTACAGGCAGGAATACACCTTCGGATCATCCCGCCAAATTTGCTATGAATTTTGCTCCCCACATAGGTATGTTCAAGCATTCTGCAGGAGCGGACCCCATAGACCAATTAAACTTTATGGCAGATCAAGGATTTTCTGCTTTTGAAGATAATGGAATGTCCGGACGAGAGATAAGTACACAAGAACGCATGGCAGCAGTCATGTCCGATCGGCAAATGACCATGGGCGTATTTGTGGCTCACAAAATCCATTGGAAGAAACCCAACCTCGCTTCCGGAGACAAAGACCTCCGCAAGGAGTTTTTGAATGATATCCGCAATGCCGTTGTAGTGGGAAGAAGAGTCAACGCACGATGGATGACAGTCGTCCCCGGACATACAGACCTTAGGTTGGGCATGGGCTATCAGACTGCACATGTCATTGAAACACTGAAGCAAGCAAGTGCTATATGCGAACCTCATGGGATCACCATGGTTCTCGAACCCCTAAACTTCAGAAACCATCCCGGACTTTTTCTCACCGAAATAGGTCAAGCTTATGAAATCTGTACATCCGTAGGGAGTCCCTCCTGTAAAATCTTATTTGATATCTATCACCAACAAATCCAAGAAGGCAATCTCATCCCCAATATCGATGAAGCGTGGGAGGAAATCGCCTACTTCCAGATTGGAGACAATCCGGGACGCAACGAACCCACCACAGGAGAAATAAACTATAAAAATGTATTTCAACACATCCACAACCGAGGTTATAAAGGAATCCTCGGCATGGAACACGGCAACTCTACCCAAGGCGTTGAGGGAGAACAAAAAGTAATTGAAGCCTACCGCTCTGTTGACATCAAACCATAGTTTCCAATCACTCGAAAATCAATACTATAGTAGTTCTCTTGCTCAAGCAAAAAAATCGAGTAATACAATATATGTACTTCTCAAATACTTGATAGAATCAAACCAAGCAAATCCCCTGAACAGAAGCAATGCACCTCGTCGTCTTGAGTAACTCAAGGATGTCTCTATGAAGATGGTATAAGTCAGTATCACAATTCAACATCCGTATATTTTATCTCTTTGGGACATTGTATTGACTCTGTCTTGTGATCACTCTATCCAATATATGAGTCAAAAAGCATATCATTGTAGTCAAGAAATAAGCGATGGGAGGAAATAGTTTTGGCACTGCGTTTCGAATAACAACTTTTGGGGAGTCCCATGGAGTAGGTGTCGGAGTCATCATTGATGGCTGTCCTGCGGGAGTGCGCATCAACTTGGATGATATACAACGAGACTTAGATCGTAGAAGACC
>JAJRXG010000219.1 GCA_024276375.1 Bacteroidota bacterium
TATTGACTTCCGGTATGCCACCGATATTGGTGCTTATTACAGGTACTTCCAAAGCCATTGCTTCCAATGCAACCAATCCAAAGCTCTCATTGGAGGATGGCAACAAAAACAAATCTGAAATACTTAGTAGCTCTTCAATAGCTCCCTGTTTGCCCAGAAATCTAATGTGCTCGCAAATACCAATATCTCTACAGATTTTTTCCAATTTATTTCTTTCGGGGCCATCACCGATCATCAACAGTTTGGATGGAATCTCATCAAATATTTTTTGAAAAACATAGATGGCATCTTCTGCCCGCTTTACCGTTCTAAAATTAGAAATGTGCGTTAGGATTTTTTCTCCATTGGGTGCAATGGCTTTTTTAAAATGATCCTTATCCAATTTTTGAAATTTCTCAAAATCTATAAAATTATAAACTACGTCAATATCAATACTAATATTAAAATTGGCATAGGTGGCATCCTTCAAAAACTGCGATACGGCAGTAACCGCATCACTGTTATTTATACTGAATTCAACTACAGACTTGAGAGATGGATCTTTGCCTACGAGGGTAATATCCGTGCCGTGTAGTGTCGTAATTATAGGGATATACACCCCCTTGCTCTGGAGGATACACTTTGCCAAATAGGCTACGGAGGCATGTGGTATCGCATAATGTACGTGCAGCAGGTCTAAGTTTTCGTTGATGACTACGTCCACCATTTTTCCCGCAAGGGTCGTCTCATAAGGCGTGTATTTGAACAGAGAATACTTGTAGGGCAACACTTCGTGGTAGAATACATTGCTCATAAATGGTTCAAGTCGAACCGGGCGTTCATAAGTGATAAAATGCACCTCATGCTCCTTCTGAGCCATATGCATACCCAATTCTGTAGCCATAACTCCACTACCGCCAAATGTTGGGTAGCACACGACACCTATCTTCATATCTTAATTGTCCTAATGATCGATGTTGAGTCCACTCCGAAAACTCACTACATCAAAATAATTCATTTTGCGAAAATAATCAGATTCCGGAGTGGGCTCAATGTTCTTCTTATAAACCATTAAACTCTAAAAACGTTTAACATATTCCGTCGCAAAGATGACAATTAATTATGGCCGTGTATTCTATCAAAGATTTAGAGAAACTCTCCGGCGTCAAAGCCCATACACTCCGAATATGGGAAAAGCGTTATGGAATACTCGCGCCTAAACGTACAGCTACCAATGTCCGATACTACTTAGACGGTGATTTAATGACGCTGCTCAACATCTCTTTGCTCAACAAGCAAGGTATCAAGATTAGCAAAATCGCTGAAATGTCACCTTGCGAAATACAAAAGAAGGTCGCGGAAATAAGCGAAATAGATGAAAGTTTTGAAGGACAACTCGATGCACTGACAATCTCCCTCCTTGAATTGGACGAAGAAAAAGCCCTTAAAATCATCGATAAGAATATCGAACAATTGGGTTTTCGCGAGACCATGCTTGAAGTGATTTACCCGCTACTTGACAAACTGGTGTTGATGTGGTTGTCCGGAAGTGTGTCTGCTGTTCATGAAAAATTTGTGACACATCTTATCAAACGCAAATGTTGCTCCGAAATAGACAAGCTTCGAATCACGCGCAAGGAAACCTTCTTGATCTATCTTCCAGAAAATGAAGCTAATGATCTCAGCCTCTTATTTCTGCATTACATCATCAAGAGCTTTGGATATCGTATCGTTGATGCCGGAGCCAATGTGAGTCTTGCTGACTTGGAGGAATTGATTGAGATTACATCTCCGGATTGCATTTTTACGATCATCAATGATGGTGTCAGTAGAGAAGCATACCTATCCTACCTTGAACGACTATGTGAGATCAGCAGGGATTGTGACATATTTCTCTCAGGTCTCAGGTCTATCACCAATATTCCCCAACTTGATCAACGGGTACACTTGCTCAAGTCCTCGGAAGAAACTGTAGAGCATCTGGAGATGAGATGCAAGCGATGCAAGGAGTAATGATCTTAGAATCCACTGCGCTACTTCCTACGGCGCGTTTATCTTGCTGGTCTTTATACAACCTTCACTGCAATAAGAAAAGGGAAGTCACGTAGCAACTTCCCTCCAATAATCGGTTTTATTCTTTTCTATTTTCCGCCTTTGCTCACTCTATAGAGCTTGCCAATATTAGGTACTAGAATGGCTTCTGTTCGTCTGTTATGCTTACGACCATCTTTTGTTTCGTTATCTGCTGTCGGCATATATTCAGATCTACCTGAAGCGATCAGTTGCTCCGGATTGACGCCCATCTTAATCAGCTTACGGACTACAGCCGTAGCGCGTGATACAGATAGATCCCAGTTATCTTGATACTTGTCAGTAGATATAGATCTTGCATCTGTGTGCCCTTCGATAATCAAAGCCACATTGGGATTGTTGTTCAACATATCGGCGAGTGTCTGAAGTGTTTCTTTGTCATTGGGATCTACGGCATTAGATCCTGAGCGGAAGTTTACCTCATCGTCCAAATCAAGATATAAAAAGTTCTCTATCTCATTGATTCTTGCACCTGTCTGGCTTACGGCAGTCTCTACATCGGCAAATGCACTGTTGATTTCTCCTCTCAATGCATCCAATTGACGTTGTTTGTCATCTACAGATGTCTGAACAGCGGACAATTTTTTCTCCATATCTCCTTTTACCCTAGCGAGGTCTGCATCGAGGGTTGCCTTATCGCTGTTAAGGCTTTGGTTGGCTTCCTTCAGCTTCATAATTTCTTCTTCTTGTGCCATTTTGCTGGCGGTAAAATCTTGTTGAAGTTTATCGAGCTTCATGGCCATTTCCTCTTTTTCGGCTGTTAAAGCATCAAAGTTTTTCTTGCTGACACAAGAGGATAGCAGTGTAGCAAATACAAGTAAAGCAATTAGTAAAGTAGTCTTTCTCATCGGACGTTTTATTTTTTGAAAAGTTAGATTAATTGTGTTTACAGTACGTTCACCATATTGATGGATCGCTAAGATATTGAACCTCAGCTTTTCTAAGAAGATTTTGGAAAGGATTCTGCACAAAAAATCCTGTTAAAGGTGAATATTATGCCAATTTGCTCCAAAAAAGAGATTTAACTGATCTCACTTCCGGATTTCGCGCCTCCATGTGGAGCGACAAACCGAAGTTTGCCATCGTGATCGGTAGCCATTAATATCATTCCTTGAGACTCTACTCCACGCAATTTGCGCGGGGCAAGATTGGCCAAAAGACTCACTTGTTGTCCGATGATATCGGATGCTTGATAGTGCTCGGCAATACCCGATACAACAACCCGTTTATGGTCGCCAACATCCAATGTGACCTTCAGCAACTTATCTGCCTTTGGAATCTTCTCTGCCGCTACAATCGTAGCCACTCGAATGTCCATCTTGGCAAAGTCCTCATACTGAATTATGGACTTGGGTGTGACTCCTTCAACACTTGGCTTCTGAGCAGTATCTAATGTCTCTTTCAGGGATTGATGAGACTCGAGTTTGGCCATCTGAGTGGCTACTAGATCGTCATCTACCCTTGAGAACAGATGCGATGACTTACTGATCTTATGTCCCGCCTTTAGGATATGCTCTCCTTCAGCAAGGGCTGTAAGCAGTGATTCAAGTGCTCCATGTTCTAAGTCCTCTGACAGTCCTAGCATCTTGCGTAGTCGCTTAGCGCTAAATGGCATAAATGGAGATATCACCACACTCAATGCTCCAACAATCTGCAACGCCAGATTCATTACCACTTTTACCGTGTCCGGATCTTCCTTGATTTGCTTCCAAGGTGCATTGTGTTGTAACAATTGATTGCCCTGAGTACTTACTTTCATAAGTGCAGATAGGGCAAATCGAAACTCAAACTTTCGGATGTGCTCATTGATTTCTTGCAAGTCATCGTGCAACTGCAGCATTTCTCCATCGTGATAACCATCATAATCCTGTGTCGCAGCACTGATGAATGCTTCATTCTCATTGAATGCAGGTACCACTCCATCATAATATTTGTGCGTAAGCACCAGCACCCTATTGATGAAGTTGGCCAGATTGTTTACCAATTCATTATTGACACTTTCTTGATAGCCCTTCCACGTAAACTCGCTGTCTCGCTGTTCAGGCATATTCTTAATCATATGGTAGCGCAATTCATCTTCCTTGCCCGGCAATTCCTCTACGTATTCATTGACCCATACAGCCCAATTGCGAGAGGTTGAAAGCTTACGCCCTTCGAGATTGACAAATTGGTTGGCGGGAACATTCACAGGAAGAATGTAGGCTCCATGCGCCTTGAGGATCGCAGGAAATATCAAACAGTGAAATACAATATTGTCCTTGCCTATAAAGTGTATCAATGCGGTTTTCTCATCTTGCCAATACGGTTTCCAGTCCTTGCCGTTCTCCAACGCCCACTGCTTAGTAGCGGAAATATAACCGATCGGAGCGTCCATCCAGACATAGAGTTTCTTGCCCTCTGATCCTTGTATTTCAGGTGGTACATCGATACCCCAATCCAGATCCCGCGTCATAGACCGCGGTTGCAAGCCTCCATCGATCCAAGATTTGCACTGACCTAGGACGTGATTCTTCCACGCTGATGCATCATGGTGTTCTTGACCCTCTAACTTGCCTGTGGTAATCCACTCTCTCAGCCAATCTTCATACTTATCCAGTGGCAGATACCAATGTGTCGTCTTGCGCAATACCGGAGTGCTTCCCGATAGCGTGGACTGTGGAGCGATAAGCTCCGTTGGGCTTAATGCCGAACCACACTTCTCACATTGGTCACCAAATGCTTCTTCGTGCCCACATTTAGGGCAGGTTCCTTTAATGTATCGATCTGCCAAAAACTGCTTGGCTTCCTCATCGTAGTATTGTTCAGACTCACGCTCGATAAACTCCCCTTTGTCATACAAAGTCTTAAATATCTCTTGCGCCGTCTCGTGATGTATCTTCGCAGAGGTACGATGATAAATATCAAAGGAGATCCCGATTTTCTCAAAAGCCACTTTAAAAAGGTCATGATACTTATCTATGATCGACTGTGGTGTAGTCCCTTCTTTCATCGCGCGCAACGTAATCGCAGCACCATGTTCATCAGATCCACAAGCATACACTACTTCCTTGCCCATCAATCGCAAAAATCGTACATAGATATCTGCCGACAGATAAGCTCCGGCTAAGTGACCGATGTGCAATGGTCCATTGGCATATGGCAATGCCGATGTAACCATATATCTTTCTGGAGAAAAATGCATAAGATCGGGGATTAAAGTAGATTATTAAAGTACTCCACAAATTCGACGATCGTCATACTCCCTTGGTCACCTTCTCCTTGCTTTCTGATCGATATTTTTTGGCTCTCAGCCTCCTTATCTCCAACAATGAGCATAAAGGGAATCTTCTTCAATTCGGTATCGCGAATCTTTCTTCCGATAGATTCTGTACGGTCGTCAATATATCCCCGGATATCATGTTGTGCCAATTGACTTTTTACAGATTTGGCAAATGGTATATGTTTATCACTTATCGGCAATATAGCCATCTGATCTGGTGTCAACCACAATGGAAACTTGCCGGCACAATGCTCTATCAATACACCCATAAAACGCTCCATAGAACCAAACGGAGCTCTGTGTATCATCACTGGCCGATGCGGCTGATTGTCTGCTCCGATATATTCCAACTCAAATCGCTCTGGTAGATTGTAATCTACCTGTATCGTCCCTAATTGCCATTTGCGTCCCAACGCATCTCTTACAATAAAGTCCAACTTAGGGCCGTAAAATGCCGCTTCCCCCAATTCCGTTACCGTATCAAGACCTACTTCTTGGGTCGCCTCAATGATGGCACGCTCTGCCTTATTCCAATTCTCTTCACTTCCTATATATTTCTCCTTATTGTCAGGATCTCGCAGCGATATCTGCGCCGTCACATCTTCAAATCCAAACTTCTTTAACACATATGTTGTAAGATCCAATACATCCAGAAACTCTTCCTTCAATTGATCGGGCATACAGAATATATGTGCATCATCCTGCGTAAATCCTCGTACACGTGTCAACCCATGTAGTTCTCCACTCTGCTCATAACGATATACTGTGCCAAACTCAGCGATCCGTATCGGCAATTCCTTGTACGAATGAGGCCGATGGCCATATATCTCACAGTGATGAGGACAGTTCATCGGTTTCAACAAAAATTCCTCTCCCTCCCGAGGAGTATGAATGGGTTGAAACGAATCCTCGCCATACTTCTCATAGTGTCCTGAAGTGACATACAATTCTTTCTTGCCGATATGTGGCGTGATCACCGGTTGATATCCCCGCTTGATCTGCTCTTGCTTGAGAAAATCCTCAAGGCGACTCCTCAACGCTGTTCCCTTGGGCAACCAAATCGGCAACCCTGCACCTACTTTTTCGCTAAACATAAATATCTCCAACTCCGCACCGATCTTCCTATGATCCCGCTTCTTAGCTTCTTCGAGCATCTCAAGATATGCGGTGAGTTCCTTCTGCTTCGGAAAGGTGATACCGTACAAGCGTGTCATCTGCTTGCGCGTCTCGTCTCCTCTCCAATAAGCTCCCGCAACACTCAATACCTTGACCGCCTTGATGGAGCTTGTGTTGGGGATGTGTGGCCCTCGACATAGATCCGTAAATCCTCCTTGCTGATAGAAGGTGATTTCACCGTCATTTAACCCCTCCAACAACTCCAATTTATACTCGTCATCTTTGTCCTTGAAGTAGGCGATCGCATCTGCCTTGCTTATTTCGCTTCGGATATATGCATTCTTCTGACGCGCGAGTTCTTTCATTTTATCCTCGATCTTGCCAAAGTCATCAGACGACAATACCCTGTCTCCAAGATCTATGTCGTAGTAGAATCCGTTCTCTATCGCGGGACCTATACCAAACTTAGTTCCCGGAAATAATGCCTCTACTGCTTCCGCCAAAAGATGCGCCGAAGAATGCCAAAACGTCGCCTTGCCTTCCGGGTCGTTCCACGTATGAAATCTGATAGTGGCATCCTCTGCAATGGGTCTTGATATATCCCATACTTGTCCATTGACAGATGCAGACAATACATTGCGCGCCAAGCCTTCACTAATCGACTTGGCGATCTCTGATGAGGTAGTTCCTGATGCATACTCCCGCTGCGCACCATCCGGAAAACTGATTTTAATCATTACTTATCAACTTCTTAGGCAGATTATACTGACATGCACTACCCATAACACCCGTAAAAGAGTAAATATATTGTGCAAAGATAGAATGGCTGCATCACTTATGTATATCACAACTAGTATATTATCTAAAGAAAAAATCTGTATTTATATGGCGGTAACATAGTCATATGCTTTGCCATGGGTTTTAACATCGGTCTGCAATGACACCCCACTCTGTTTTGCTCCAGCGTTGACGCACTCCGTATTCGGAGCGACAATTATTTTAAAATGACTTGTGTTAACTCCGTAGCCGGAGAGGCAATGATTAATTTTCGAGTCGGCGAGAGGTCAAAGCCCTTCGCCTGAATGGGTTCTCATTTTTTACCCATGCCCTACCATTTACGACCTTCCACGCTTCTTTTTCATAAGATGATAAAAAATAATTCTTACTACATCTCACACAAGCTCTGAAAGAGCGCCATATGTCTAGGCATGGGCGACAGCCCTTGGCATAGGATGATACCACACCCGTTTTGGCGCTATTATTGACGCGCAGCTATCAATAATGGTGACAAAGCCCTCTTGAGGTACCATGATGTCCTTGTCACGGAATGATTTTAAACACTGCGGGCGTGCCATGTTGCTTTACGCGGGCGCGGATGCCTGCTTGCGGGAGGCTTTTAAAGCAACTTGAA
>JAJRXG010000220.1 GCA_024276375.1 Bacteroidota bacterium
ATCACCGCTCGTGGCGAAAAATTCATCACTACTTCATAAGGAAGAAAATCCTTTAGAACTACGGGTAGGTACATCTGTATCAGACTACCGATCACGGCTCCCAGCAATACTCCGATAACCCCCAACATCAATATCTGTATAAAGTATATCATAAATGCCTGATTGCCTTTCATGCCCAGACATCTCAATACAGCAATCGATGCCATCTTACTCTTGACGTAGATCATCACACTACTTGCCACACCGATGCAACCGAGCAATAAGGAGACCAGAGCTACTAGATTAAGGAAGTAATTCAGGTTTGAGAAAGCAGCTTTTAGGCTTTCTTTGCGCCCTTGAACTGTCTCGATACGCAGACTCTCATCTTCAAATAGTCGCCGATGTGATTCCCTCCACTCATTGGGATCGGTTGTGTCATTGATCTTTATATAATATTCATATTGCACCAGACTTCCCGGCTGTATCAACTTGGTTTGCTCGATATAATCCTGACTGATATATACCGCTGGAGCAAAACTACCGCCTATGCCAGAACTGCCAAAGGCGCTTTTCAACCGCCCCGCTATCGTAAAGTGTGCCTCTCCGATCCGAATAGAGTCTCCTACTTCCAATTGATATTGAAGCATCATACCTTCATCTACCAATGCCGTAGGACTTTTTCTAAATGTCGTACTTGCAGATTGCGGCTCAGATTTTAATATTCCATAGAAGGGAAATCCTCCTTTCAGCGCTTTTACATTGACGAACTGTGATTGATCCCCCTTGGGCAGATACGCCATGGAGAACAAGGCCACTTGCGTTGATTGCTCGGCATCGAGCGAATCGACAATCTCTTGTAAGGATTCGTTCATGACACTGTTGCCAGATACTACGATATCTGCACCTAACAATGTCAACGCTTGCTTGTCTATATCCTTGACAAGATTGTAGTTGAATGAATTAATGGCAATGAGTGCGGCTATACCGAGTACGATCGATGCCATAAACATCATGAGTTTGCCTCTTTCTTTGCGGCTATCACGATAGGCTGTTTTTAGCAAAAATTGTGTCGAAGCCATACTTACTGTATCACTTGATTGATATCATCTGCAATAATGCGTCCTGATCTAAGCTTGATGATCCGCTTGGTTTTGTGAGCGAGATCCATGTCATGGGTTACGATGACAAGAGTGGTTCCTTCTTCTCGATTAAGATCGAACAACAAGGATTCAATCTGCGCTCCAGTATGTCCATCTAAGTTGCCTGTGGGCTCATCCGCAAATAGGAGCTTAGGTGTATTGCTAAATGCTCTCGCCAGAGATACCCGTTGTTGTTCTCCACCTGATAGTTGAGAGGGGTAATGCCCCATTCGATCTTTGAGACCTACTCTATCCAAGAGCTCCTTGGATCGCTTGAGTGCCTCTCGAGGCTTGCCTTGCAACTCAAGGGGTATCATGACATTTTCGAGGGCTGTAAGAGTTGGAATCAATTGAAAATTTTGGAATACAAACCCTACATATTGGTTGCGAATAGCGGCTTTTTGATCTTCATCCATGGCACTGATCTCATGATCAAATATATACACACTGCCAGATGATGGACGATCCAATCCTGCACTAAGACCCAAGAGGGTCGTCTTGCCACTTCCGGAGGGTCCTACAATGGCAACACTTTCTCCTGCCATAATTGTAAAATGAATGCCCTCTAATACCGTTAAATTGGTATCACCACTCTGAAAAGTCTTGGATATGTCATTTGCTTGGAGTATCCTGTGCATATTGTAATACTTTTTCAGAAATAAGAATTCGCCTAAATCACTCACATGACGTATAACAAATACTTATTCCTCCTCTTGATTTCGCTTTGGCCTTGTATGGCTTGCAATGATAAACCTGATACAGCTAAAAGTGTTGTTGCGACAACCCAAGAAAAGACTAAAATACCTTTAGAATCGATGAATACACCTGTAAAAAGTAAAAAGAAAGCGATACTGTTCTTTGGGGACAGCTTGACTGCAGGCTATGGTCTAGATGAAGATGCCTCATTCCCCTCCTTGATACAAGATAGAATCGATAGTCTGAGATTGGATTATACGGTGATCAATGGTGGACTAAGCGGTGAAACAAGTGCCGGAGGCAAGGGACGGATTGATTGGGTGCTAAAAAATCCCATTGACATATTTGTCCTTGAGTTGGGTGCCAATGATGTGTTGCGTGGTTTAAATCTCAAAGAAACGGATCAAAACCTCCGAGCCATATTGGATACCGTCAGATCTAAACACCCAGATATACCATTACTCATAGCGGGTATGCAAGCGCCTCCCAATATGGGAGCGCAATATATCCGGCAATTTGAAAACATCTTTATATCTATTGCCAAAGATTATCAAGCCGGCCTGATTCCGTTTTTGTTAGAAGGTGTGGCCGGCATCCGGGAGTTGAATCTTCCCGATGGAAAGCATCCCAACAAAAAAGGACAGCATATCGTGAAAGAAAATGTCTGGAAAATACTCAAACCATATCTGTGATTCTACCTATTGTCATCTCTTGTAGAGAGGTAGTCTTATCGGTGTAAAAATGAAATGTTTTTTCAATTTTAGACTGTTCTAAAATATATTTATAAATCCAATTTCCGGGTCAGACCTCTAAAATTACGAATGGACTCCTTCTGAAATTATTTTTTTAAAACGCTTAGCACCTAGACTATTGATCTGATTGTCTTTAGGCAGTCTATGCCCAACGCTTATACCACGACTCGGATGAACAGAAGAAAGATAAGATACAAGTTATACACTTGATAAGTGAAAAAAATGTGAAGTAATACAAACAAAAAATAAAGAGAAATATATCATTAAAAATCCCGACCATACAAAACGATATACGGCACTAAAAGAGATAAAAAAACTATATACACCGTCAAACAATAGAATCACAAATAGAGCAATAAAGTTATAATCTTAGAGCCAATATAGAATCCACTATCCTGCCATGTTTCCATAGGGTCGAAAAAAAACAACAAAATAGTATATCGCGTACAAATCAAAAAGATTGCCTTACCAATCGTTACCGGCGTCAGAACTCTATTAAAATGATTATTCATCCTTGGCAAACTTCTCGCCGGAGCCCATGCTGGAGTCCTGTAAATTGTTTTGAACCTCGATAGAGGTACTCTATTTGATATCGTGCTCTATAGTAGCCTAGAATTTCTTCTCCTCTCGTATGAAGATCTGCAATCAATAATTGCTTGTTTGTTTTTACATCTCCATTAGTGATAATAAAATCAGTATAATGCGGCCTTAGTGCTTCTCACTAAAGGTTCTGAATTTACAATACCTGAGTAAATCCTAATATTCTGATCTGAATGTAAGTAGCATATCAAGACTCAACATTTTCATTTTTTAAATGACATATCATCAATACTTTTTTTCAGTTCCCCAACATTGGATTTAATTTTATTCAGCAGTCCTTTTTCTATGGAAACAATATCATACTTTGATAATCTATTTAAAAGTTGAATAACATCACTTGTTTTGGTTTTCGAATCCATTTCCAACATTTTATTAATCGTTGACTTACTAAACTCCTCATATGTATCTTGATATTCATAAATACTGGCTATGAGATTGATAGTAGATATATTGAGCTCTTGAAAAACACCGCCAATTTTGGCACTCTCATAAATCGTTTTAGACAACCTGACCGTTCCAACACCCACCCAACTTGGCAAATCATTATGATTGAATTTTTTATTGTTAAAATAGATTGAGTTATAGTCAGTCTGCTCAAGTAAACCTGTAACACTATCAAGCTCAATAGCGATTCTCTCGTGGTAACCGATTGCATACTCAAGTTTGTTAGCATTTTGACTGAGTTCGGAGACTATTTGAAATATTGCATTTTTCGTATTAGTGTCAGTTTTTTGTTGATTATTTCTTTCTCCTATATATATACCTAAAAAAACCCCAAAGGCAACAATTACTAACTCAAGTATATATTTTACTATGTACTTACTGTTTCTTTTTAATCTTTCAGAAAAACGTTTTTTCATTTTTTTCATGATCTAAATTTTGAGAATATTTCTCTTTGTATATGCCACAGGCTATAGATAGCTCCTATTGCGTCTTGTTCGTTTCTCTAAACTCCGGATTAAGGGTTTTAGGAATTGGTGCATTGGTTTTTTTCCACCATGACTTCAGATAGCTCAACATTTCATTTGTTTTTGAAGAGTTGATTTGAGCTAGATTATTTCTCTCGCCGATATCCTCTACTAAGTTATAAAGTTCAATTTCATTGTTTTCAAAATAATAGTGAAGCTTCCAGTTGCCATACCTAATAACTGACCCCGGTCGGGTTCTGAA
>JAJRXG010000017.1 GCA_024276375.1 Bacteroidota bacterium
GAACATGTATTAAAGGCATCTGATCATGATTCTTATAACCTAGATATAGTGACATCCAGTCGCCAAATATCAAAGAGAGAGACAGTAGATATCACGGTAAGCGTAAAAGATAAGGGCAAGAAAAGCGCTCCGATGGATGTGTCAATATCCGTGGTAGATGAATCTTTAATAGGAAGAGCTTTGGATCAGAATACCGTGTTTCAACGGCCTCTATTGATTGATCAAAGCAGCTTACGTCTTTTGGATGAGCATGTATTTTTACAAGGTGTTATCAGTGATGCCCAATCAGGACAACCCGTGTCAGTTGGTATTATAGGAGGGTTCAGTTCTATGAAAAACACCATGTATTATTCAAAATCTGGGAATGACGGATTATTTACCTTCTTGCTTCCCGATCAAACCGGAGAACAAACACTGCAAATAGCAGGATACCTATTTGATGAATATGATGACACTAAAGTCCAAATGCATGACTATCGGACTAAGTTGCCGGTATCAAGTATAACCCGGGAGTTTGACGAAGAAATCCTTAGTTATCTTGACAATAGCAACAAACGAAAAAGGATATATCAGCAATTCAAACAATTGGAAAATGACAACGTCTTTTCTGAACTGCAAATTGATCCTATAAAATCCCGATCCAATAAGTCTTTCAAAATTGCAGAGTATGTTTCTTTCAAGAATGTGGGCACTTTTTTTGATGAGATATTATCCGCTCAATTGGGCTTCTATAAGAAAGACGGAAAACGATATGCGCGCATGTTTAATCCCGAAAGCAATATCAACTCCAAAAGTAGAAGGGATCGTTTCTTTACCAAACCTCCTCTCTTTATTGTCGATGGACAAATGACACGCGATGCAGATTATATTTACAACATGGTACTTAAAGATGTAGTGCAGATAGATCTGTATTATGACTGGAGAGATATTAGAAAGCAGTTTGGAACCTTTGGAGAGTTTGGCTATGTAGTTATTACTACTAGCAAGGTCGATGTACAACTACCTGAGGATGACAAGGAAGATATCGTGTCATATTCAGGACTACTGCCCATGGCTTCTTATCCTATTCAGATCAAAGATCTTCCCGATCATATTCCGGTATTCAAACCATCCGTATATTGGAACCCTACCATCAAGGACGCTCCCAAGAGCAATACTTTTACGATTCAATCATCAGATGATATCAGTACTTTTAGGATAGTGGTGGTGGCACGTACTCCCGATGGCACTGTATTGCGCAGTGATGCAAGTTATAGTACGAGGAATGTAGATTAATTTATTGTCCACATGGCACAGCTACAGATTACATTTTTTTGGGTAGTTCTTGTCTGTGTTGTATTCATTAATTCTTGTATTGACCCAATTGAATTTGATGTACCAGCGGGTCTTAGTGACAGTGTAGTTATACAAGGCCATGTTGTTAAAGGGGAGGAATCTTATGTGGAGGTTTCAATCTCTAACTTATTTGATTTTACGGCCGAATCGAGAAAGCTTGTAAACGTCGAATCCGTTGATCTGATCGATGATCAGGGAAATGAATTAAGTTTGAAACCGGTGAAGATAGGTTACTATCGAAGTTTACTTAGTGATAGCACGAATATACAAGCAGAAATAGGTACGGCTTATAAAGTTAGAGTAAGAACTTTGGATGATAGGGTCTATGAGTCCTCTTTGGACGAAATGCTTCTTGTGGCAAACATATCCAGTTTGAATGTTTCTAAAGCAGCCATTGCATCAAATGGAGCCTAAAGAAGGATTGAATTAACTGAGATAATAAGACTCTCTGTTGATTTTGAATGGTATAATACTGAAGTTAGTGGTTCATATTGGAGGATATATGAAGTATTTAAAATGGAGGATTCCCCTAGGGATACTATGATTCCGAGTAAGATATGTTATGTAATCTTGGAGTTAAAGGATTTAAATGTATTCGATCCAAGTATATTTTCTGAAAATAGAGTTAGTGATTTTAAGTTAGCTCAAAAGCTCATCGACTTTAGATTTAACGAGGGATACTATTTTGACGTACATCAGTTTTCTCTGAGCCGTGAGGCGTTGAGCTATTGGAGTAATGTAAAGGAATTAAATATTCGAAAACGGGATGTGTTTGATGAGCCTGTGGGAGAAGTAACCAGCAATATCTACAATGTTGACGATGCTGATGATATCGTTTTTGGTTACTTTTTTGCTTCTGAAGAATGGGTATATAGAATCAAGGTGCCTTTAGATTTCATTGACAAACCCGAACCAATCTGCCCCCCGAGTATGCTATTATACTTGAGGGGGATCATTTGTGCCCGAGGGGACTGTGTTGTGATTGTTTGCTGTTAGAGACTTCTACTCTAACCAAACCATCTTATTGGGTGGACTGAATTACTAGGCATTTCCAGACCGAAATCCCAATCATCTATTCTCGGCATACATATTGCAGTTATTTGCCATATGAACAAGATCGAATCCTTCTTCCGATATTTAAAATATGAGCGACATTATTCGCAACATACGATCGTATCATACAAGAATGATATAGAGCAATACACGGTTTTCCTAAAGGGGCAGAGTGGTTTGACCAGCATACTGGAAGCACAACATATACATGTACGGTCTTGGGTAGTACACCTGATGCAGCGCAATTATTGTCCCAAGAGTATTAACAGAAAACTTTCCTCCATCAAGAGTCTTTACAGATTTTTGAAGCGCAAGGGCGTCGTAGTATGCAATCCGGCCTCCAAGATATCCGGGCCTAAAATACCCAAGCGATTGCCCGTTGCTGTTAGACAAGATGAAATGCTAAGCGGTATAGCGCTCATGCAAGGGGATTCCTTTAGTGATTTAAGAGATCATTTGATCATAAAACTATTGTATGAGACGGGTATGCGCCGTGCTGAGCTTATATCTCTCCGAGATACATCTTTCAATGCAGCAAGATGCGAGCTCAAGGTTGTAGGCAAGGGCAACAAAGAGCGTATTGTACCCTTATCTTTTTCGATGGCCGAGGATGTAAAGAACTACATTGCGTCAAGAGAAGATACATTGGAGACAATGACAGATTCTCTTTTGGTCACGGATAAAGGGTTGCGGATGTATCCCAAGTACGTCTATAATAAGGTACAACAGTGGATCAGAAGTCATTCGACTGTCGAGAAGCGCAGTCCGCATGTATTGAGACATAGTTTTGCCACTCACTTGATGGATGGAGGGGCGGAATTAAATGCGGTAAAAAAGCTATTGGGTCATACCAATCTATCTGCAACGCAGATATATACGCACAATTCGGTTGAAAGATTGCGCAAAGTTTACGAGCAAGCCCATCCCAAGGGAAGTAATAAGTAAAAAAAGATAAATCAAGCATTTATTTATTGGTAGAAATGTTCTATTTTTGCACTCACTTTGGACAAACGTGTTCGGAGAGTGCTGATTTAAGAGGAAAAAGAAGCGTTTATTGCTTGTGATTTTGACTGATCAGAACCATAAACGCCGGCATAGCTCAGCTGGCCAGAGCAGCTGATTTGTAATCAGCGGGTCGGGGGTTCGAATCCCTCTGCCGGCTCTCTTGGATTTCTTAATTGAAATAGAGGAAGATGCATTGTGGGTGCGCACAGAGATGTGAGGAAAACCCAGTATGGGGGTGCGCCGAAGTTGGAGAGACGGGGCAGACTGTAAATCTCTTGCTTAGGCTGAGTAGGTTCGAATCCTACCACCCCCACTGCGAGAATGTATGTATTGCGGGAGTAGCTCAGTTGGTAGAGCATCAGCCTTCCAAGCTGAGGGTCGCGGGTTCGAGTCTCGTCTCCCGCTCAATATGAAGATCATTCATGACCAACAGATGATATATCTTCATAATGTAGGGAAGGGGTATTGTAAAACGGTACGTTGTGTGGAGAAGAGCTGCTTATTGAAAAGCCAATGTAGCTCAGGGGTAGAGCACTTCCATGGTAAGGAAGGGGTCGGGGGTTCAAATCCCTTCATTGGCTCAAAGAGATTTTTGAGCTGGAAAAATAAGAGATGAAGTCTTGTATTGAAGACTTAGTGATATGTTATTAATTATTAAATATTTATAAAACGAATAGAGATGGCCAAGGAAACCTTTCAGAGGACCAAACCCCACGTAAACATTGGTACGATCGGTCACGTAGACCATGGTAAGACAACACTCACCGCTGCAATCACATATGTGCTTTCAGAGATGGGACTGTCTGAAAAGAAAGATTATGATTCTATCGATGGAGCCCCTGAAGAAAAAGAAAGGGGAATTACTATTAACACAGCTCACGTAGAATACGAAACTGAAAATCGCCACTATGCGCATGTGGACTGTCCGGGTCACGCTGATTATGTTAAGAACATGGTGACAGGTGCAGCCCAAATGGATGGAGCTATTCTCGTCGTTGCAGCCACTGACGGCCCGATGCCTCAGACGCGTGAGCATATCTTATTGTGTCGCCAAGTCGGTGTTCCTAAGATTGTCGTTTTTATGAACAAGGTGGATCTCGTCGATGACGAGGAAATGTTGGAACTCGTTGAAATGGAAGTACGCGAATTGCTTGACCAGTATGAGTTTGATGGTGACAATGCTTCTGTAATTCAAGGTTCTGCCCTAAAGGCATTAGAAGGTACTGATGAAGGCAAAAAGCAAATCATGGACTTGATGGCCGCTGTGGATGCAGATATTCCCGAGCCGGTTAGAGACGTGGATAAGGATTTCTTGATGCCGATTGAAGATGTATTCTCAATCACAGGTCGTGGTACTGTTGCTACAGGTCGTATAGAGCGAGGAGTGATCAATACAGGTGATCCTGTAGAGATTGTTGGAATGATGGCTCCGGACGAAAAACCACTCACTTCTGTGGTTACAGGAGTAGAGATGTTTAGAAAAATTCTCGAAAGGGGCGAAGCTGGAGATAATGCCGGTATCCTATTAAGGGGAATTGAGAAAGATGCTATCAGAAGAGGTATGGTGATCTGTAAGCCGGGATCTGTAAAACCGCATTCACACTTTAAGTGTGAGGTATATGTTCTTGGTAAAGATGAGGGAGGAAGACATACTCCATTCTTCAACGGATATCGACCTCAGTTTTATTTCCGTACCACTGATGTAACAGGAGATGTTATTTTGCCAAGCGGAGTAGAAATGGTTATGCCGGGGGATAATGTTTCCCTAGAAGTTAAATTGATCAATCCTATTGCAATGGAGAAAGGTCTTCGATTTGCTATACGTGAGGGAGGCCGAACTGTAGGTGCAGGTCAGGTGACTGAAATCATTGCATAAGTAAGTAAAACTTATTGTTTTATCGAAATAATTGATGGAGAAGGAGCATCTTAATGTAGGTGCTTCTTCTTACATCTTAATATTGAGCGACTTCCAAAAGATGGAATGTGCGTAGTTGGGCAAGAAGTACGCTGCTCAAAGTTAGGGGAGTAGCTCAGCTGGTAGAGCGACGGTCTCCAAAACCGTAGGCCGCGGGTTCGACTCCTGTCTCCCCTGCTAATAATATGTAAGCATATATTTTAATATGCCTGCAATTGAGAGAAAATATTTTAAGATGGATAGTATTCTATTATATGTTAAGGAAAGTTATAACGAGTTGCTTCACAAAGTTACTTGGCCTTCTTTTGCTGAATTATTGAACAGTACAACAGTGGTACTCATCGCCTCGGCGATTATCGCCATTGTCGTTTTGATTATGGATGCTATCTCCAAGAATGTATTGAAGACAGTTTTTGAGCTAGGCCTTTAATTTTGGATAAGCATGTCAGATAAAAAATGGTTTTCATTGCGTGTTATAAGTGGAAAAGAACGAAAGATAAAAGAACGTATCGAACTAGAAATTGAACGATCAAAGTGGGGTGAAGTTGTCACAGATGTGTTGGTGCCTTCAGAAAAAGTCTATAAAATACGTAATGGGAAGAAGGTGATTTTAGAACGAAATATTCTCCCGGGATATATTTTGATTGAAGCTGTAGCGGATCGCTTTTCTTCGGAGATGATTCAAGGTATCGCTCGAATCCCCAACGTGATACATTTTCTCGGAAGAGAGAAACCCATCCCCATGCAAGAAAGTGAGGCAAATCGCATGTTGGGCAAGGTTGATGAGTCTCAGGAAATCGGCGAGTCAATGATTGAACCATTTATCGTGGGCGAATCAATAAAAATTATAGACGGACCCTTTAATGACTTTATCGGAGACATTAAAGAAGTCAATGAAGAGAAAAAGAAATTAAAAATAATTGTAAAAATATTCGGCCGAGGCACTGAAGTAGAACTAAACTTCATGCAGGTCGAGAAACAATCATAAAAATGGCTAAAGAGGTAGAAACATACGTAAAGCTACAAGTACGGGGAGGACAAGCGAATCCGGCACCTCCAGTCGGTCCGGCACTTGGTGCCAAAGGATTAAACATAATGGAGTTCTGCAAGCGATTTAATGCCAGAACCCAAGAGTCCACAGGCAAATTATTGCCGGTAGTCATCACTGTTTTTAAATACAAATCTTTTGAATTTGTTATTAAAACACCTCCGGCTGCAACGCAAATACTAGAAGCCGCAAAACTCAAAAAAGGATCCGCCGAATCAAATCGAGACAAGGTAGGATCAGTTACTTGGGATGACCTAAAGGTGATAGCAGAAAACAAAATGGAAGATCTCAACGCCTTTACTATTGAGTCAGCCATGAAAATGATGGCCGGAACAGCTCGAAGCATTGGTGTTACTGTAAGTGGAACACCTCCTTGGGAAACAGCAGAAGCCTAAAAATAGAATTTATTTATTCACAAGGGAGCTCTTAACAACGAGCGATAACACCTTAAATATTTTTAATATGCCTAAAATTTCTAAAAAAAGAAAGGCTGTTCTCGAAAAATTTGATCTCACGCAATCCTATTCTCTTGAGGATGCCATGAGTATGGTCAAAGAAGTCAATACAGCCAATTTTGATGCCTCTGTTGATATTCATGTGCGACTTGGCGTAGATCCCAAGAAAGCGGATCAAGCATTGAGAGGTACCGTATCTCTCCCCAATGGCACCGGCAAAGACAAGAAAGTTCTTGTCCTGTGTACCCCCGACAAAGAAGCTGAGGCCACCGAAGCCGGAGCAGACTATGTCGGATTGGATGAATATATCCAAAAAATACAACAAGGATGGACGGATATTGATGTCGTAATAGCAGCACCCAATGTGATGGCTCAATTGGGTCGTGTGGGACGGATCTTGGGTCCTCGGGGTTTAATGCCCAACCCCAAGACAGGCACTGTAACACCCAATGTCGGTGCAGCAGTCAAAGAAGTAAAGAAAGGAAAGATATCGTTTAGAGTCGATAAATTTGGAATCGTCCATAGCTCCATCGGTAGAGTGAGCTTTACCCCTGAAAAATTGGCGGAGAATGCCTACGAACTTCTATCGATCCTGAATCGAATGAAGCCGGCGACTGTCAAAGGTACGTATGTACGTACAATCAACGTCGCCAGTACAATGAGTCCAGGTGTAAGCGTTGATACAAAATCCATAAAATTCTAAGTCATGACCAGAGCAGATAAAACAGCGGCTATTGCCGTACTGAAGGAAGAACTGGAGAACAATAAGTTTTTCTATATTACCGACTCCTCCGCATTGACGGTGGCGGATATAAACAAGCTCCGTGGATTGTGCTTTGAGAAAGGTGTAACCATGAAGGTAGTTAAGAATACATTGGTAAAGAAAGCCTTAGAATCATTTCCTTCCGAAACAGGGTATGAACAACTTTACGAAGCACTCAAAGGGCCTACCGCAATCATGTATGCTGACAATGCAAGTGTCCCGGCTAAGGTCATAAAGGAATTTAGAGGTGATAAGGACAGACCCATACTTAAAGCAGCATATATTGATACAGATGTATTCTTAGGTGATGATCAACTCGATGTATTAAGAGCCCTCAAGTCTAAAGAAGATTTGATCGGAGAGATCGTTTTGTTGCTTCAATCTCCAATTAAAAATGTATTGGGATCCCTTCAATCCGGAGGGTCAACCATTGCAGGTTTATTAAAGGCGCTGGAAGAGCGCCCTCAATCTTAGGCTTCCAAGCATTAATTATAAATTTTACGCGCCATTTTATTTCATAAAATAGCTTAAAACAACAACAATGGCAGATTTAAAAACAATCGCAGATCAGTTAGTAAACCTTACAGTTAAAGAAGTAAGTGAGCTCGCTGATATTCTTAAAGATGAGTACGGTATCGAACCGGCAGCAGCGGCAGTAGCAATAGCAGCTGGCCCGGGTGCAGGAGGAGATGCAGGTGCTGGTGCAGCTGAGAAGACAGAATTTGATGTCGTGCTGAACTCAGCAGGTGCGGCCAAACTTAAAGTAGTTAAGGAGGTTAAGAATCTTATGGGTATCGGTCTTAAAGAGGCTAAAGAACTCGTAGATGGCGCTCCTGGAGTACTTAAAGAAGGTGTTTCTAAAGAAGAAGCAGAATCCATCAAGGCTACCCTTGAGGAAGTAGGTGCAGAGGTAGAATTAAAGTAATTCTACGGCATCTATGATAGATTCTTATTCTTAGATACCAAGATAAAATGGCTTAGTCAAAACAACGTTTTTGACTAAGCCTTTCGTCGTTTAACGCAAGCCAAAAAATACTCATTTATGAAAGAAGCACATAGCCCTTTCAAAATCATCAAAATTTAAGTCCATGTCAGACAACGGTATTTCAAACTTTTCCGCCCCACCAAGAGTAAACTTTGGTAAGATAAAATTGCCGTCCAGTTATCCGGATTTACTGGAAATCCAGTTGAAAGGATTTCATGAATTTTTTCAGCTCGAAACCACTCCCGAAAACAGAATGTTCGAAGGCCTCTATCGCGTATTTCAGGAAAATTTTCCGATTACTGATGCCCGCAACATATTTGTCCTGGAATTTCTAGATTACTTTATCGATCCGCCGAGATACTCGATTGAAGAATGCATGCAGCGAGGTCTTACACACAGTGTACCGCTCAAGGCCAAATTGAGACTGTCATGCAATGATGAAGAACACGTTGACTTTCAAACCATTGTCCAAGATGTCTTTCTAGGCAATATCCCTTACATGACTCCTAAGGGCACCTTTGTTGTTAATGGAGCAGAACGTGTAATTGTATCACAGTTGCATCGATCTCCCGGGGTGTTCTTTAGTCAGACCTTCCATCCCAATGGTACCAAGATTTATTCCGCAAGGGTGATACCCTTTAAAGGAGCCTGGATGGAATTTTCGACAGACATTAACAATGTCATGTACACTTATATTGACAGAAAGAAAAAATTTCCGGTAACAACATTGCTTCGAGCCATCGGTTATGATTCGGATAAGGATATTCTCAACTTGTTTGGGTTGTCAGAAGAAATCAAACCCACCGCATCCAATCTGAAGAAATCCATAGGCAGAAAACTTGCAGCACGTGTACTCCGCAAGTGGACAGAAGATTTTGTCGATGAAGATACCGGAGAAGTAGTTACCATCGAGCGTAATGAGATCATCCTCGAAAGAGATATCGTGCTCGATGAAGAAAATATCAAATTGATCGAACAGACAGACGTTGACACGATTATCCTCCAGCGCATTGATATAGATAAGGATTATTCGATTATTTACAATACGCTTCAGAAGGATCCTTCAAGTTCTGAGATTGAAGCCGTACAATATATTTATAGACAATTGAGAGGTACGGATCCTCCAGATGAAGATACCGCTCGTGGTATCATCGATAAACTGTTCTTCTCTGACAAGCGTTATAATCTAGGAGAGGTAGGTCGATATAAGATCAACCGAAAGTTGCAAGTAGATGTGGATGAGGATCTCTTGGTACTTACCAAAGAGGATATCCTTTCGATCGTTAAGTACCTAGTATCTCTGATCAATCAGAAAGAAGAGTTGGATGATATCGACCACCTGAGCAACAGAAGAGTACGGACGGTAGGGGAGCAGTTGTATGCACAGTTTGGCGTGGGATTGGCAAGAATGGCGCGCACCATCCGCGAACGCATGAATGTGAGAGACAATGAAGTGTTTACACCTGTGGATTTGATCAATGCAAGGACATTGTCATCTGTCATCAATTCTTTCTTTGGAACATCCCAATTGTCACAATTTCTTGATCAAACCAATCCACTCTCTGAGATCACTCATAAACGTAGGATTTCTGCCTTAGGTCCCGGTGGTCTATCAAGAGAGCGTGCGGGATTTGAAGTACGTGATGTGCACTACTCGCATTATGGTCGGCTCTGTACGATTGAGACCCCAGAAGGTCCCAATATTGGATTGATATCCACATTATGTGTACATGCCAAAGTGAATAAAATGGGATTTCTTGAAACACCTTATCGAAAGGTGATTGATGGGAAGGTAGAATTGGATGGAGAGGTACACTACCTGTCAGCAGAGGGTGAAGATTTTAAGAAAATAGCACAGGCCAATGCGGCGTTAAAAGAGGAAGGAGCTTTTGTTACAGATAGAGTAAAGTGTAGAGAACACGGAGACTTTCCTGTATTGACTCCGGATGAAATAGAGTACATGGATGTGGCTCCCAATCAGATCGTTGGAGTATCGGCATCATTGATTCCGTTCTTAGAAAATGATGATGCCAATAGAGCCTTGATGGGATCCAATATGCAACGTCAAGCAGTCCCATTGATCAAACCAAGCTCTCCTATTGTAGGTACCGGGATAGAATCCAAAGTGGCTCAAGATAGCCGTATGTTGATCAATGCTGAAGGAGAAGGTATCGTAGAGTATGTAGATGCCAATGAAATTATCATCAATTATGATCGAACTGAAGAGGAAGAGTTGGTGTCCTTTGATGATTCTGTAAAAAAATACAATCTGATTAAATTCAGAAGAACCAATCAAGGCACTTGTATCAATTTGAAACCGATTGTAAAAAAAGGTGATAGAGTGCACCAAGGGAGTTTATTGTGTGACGGCTACGCAACTGAGAAAGGAGAATTGGCCTTAGGACAGAACCTTAAAGTGGCATTTATGCCTTGGAAGGGATACAACTTTGAAGATGCGATCGTATTGTCAGAGAGAGTAGTCAAGGAAGATGTGTTTACTTCTATCCATATCGAGAGCTTTGATCTTGATGTAAGGGATACTAAGCTGGGAGAAGAAGAACTGACCAATGACATACCCAATGTATCGGAAGAAGGCACCAAAGACTTGGATGAGAACGGCATCATTCGAACAGGTGCTTGGGTTAAGGAAGGAGATATTTTGATCGGAAAAATCACTCCCAAAGGTGAATCCGACCCAACGCCCGAAGAGAAATTGCTGAGAGCCATCTTTGGAGATAAAGCCGGTGATGTCAAGGATGCTTCACTCAAAGCCAAGCCATCAACCAAAGGGATTATTATTGGCAAACGACTATTTGCAAGAGCGAAAAAAGACAAATTTCAAAAAGTTCAGGAAAAAGAATTGCTCTCTCGACTTGAAGACCGTCACATGGTATCGCTCAATGAGCTAAAAACGGTCCTAATAGATAAGTTGATCACTCTTTTAGGCAATAAAAGCTCAACAGGTGTCAAGAATATCTACAATGAAGTCTTGATATCCAAGGGTACGAAGTTTAATAGCAAAGTGCTGAAGAATCTGGATTTTGGGCAAGTAGATTACAGTGGATGGACGGATGATGATCATATCAATAAGTTGATCGGGAGACTCCTACACAATTACAATATCAAAGTCAATAACGAGATTGGCCGCTACAAAAGAGAAAAATTTAACATTAGTATCGGAGATGAGCTACCTGCCGGCGTATTGAAATTGGCCAAAGTATATATGGCCAAGAAGCGCAAGTTAAAGGTAGGGGACAAGCTCGCAGGACGTCATGGAAACAAGGGTATCGTAGCCTTGATTGTAAGAGAAGAGGATATGCCATTTCTTGAAGACGGGACACCGGTTGATATCGTATTAAATCCATTGGGTGTACCATCAAGGATGAATATAGGACAGATATTTGAGACGGTTCTGGGTTGGTCAGGAGAGAAGTTGGGGACAAAATTTGCTACACCGATATTTGATGGAGCGTCGATTCATGAGATTGGAGAATTTGTTCAGAAAGCAGGTCTTCCCGAGTTAGGTCAGACTTATCTTTATGATGGAGAGACGGGTGATCGTTTTCATCAGCAAGCTACAGTGGGTATTATTTATATGATTAAGCTGTCACACATGGTAGATGATAAGATGCATGCACGTTCTATCGGGCCGTATTCTTTGATCACGCAACAACCATTGGGAGGAAAGGCACAGTTTGGAGGACAGCGATTTGGTGAGATGGAGGTCTGGGCTCTTGAGGCCTTTGGAGCGTCCAACATCCTCAGGGAGTTGCTCACTTTGAAGTCTGATGATATCGTAGGTCGCGCCAAGACTTATGAGGCCATTGTAAAGGGTGAGAACTTGCCGGAACCCAATATCCCCGAATCATTCAATGTATTGATACATGAATTGAGAGGGTTGGCATTAGATATCAAATTTGATTAATCAGGAGGAAGCTTCTTTAAAACAGAAAAAATATGTCATATAACAAGTATGTAGGCAGACAAACCAATTCTGACTTTAATTCTATAACGATTTGCTTAACGTCTCCCGATGATATCCTAGAAAGATCATTTGGAGAAGTTTTGAAGCCGGAAACGATCAATTATCGTTCCTATAAGCCGGAGCGTGATGGTCTATTTTGTGAACGTATTTTTGGCCCTGTCAAGGACTTTGAATGCTATTGTGGAAAGTATAAGAGGATAAGATATAAAGGCATCGTCTGTGACCGCTGTGGAGTAGAAGTAACCGAAAAGAAGGTTCGGCGAGAGAGAATGGGACATATCAAGTTGGTCGTGCCGGTTGTACATATCTGGTTTTTCAAATCACTTCCCAACAAAATAGGCTACCTCCTCGGATTGTCATCCAAGAATCTCGAATCGATCATTTATTATGAAAGATATGTTGTCATTCAAGCGGGTGTTAAAGAAGGAGATATCGAAGTCAAGGCGCTCTTAACGGAAGAGGAGTACTTTGAAATATTAGAGACCTTGCCTCAAGACAATCATCTATTGGACGATTCAGATCCGCAGAAGTTCATCGCCAAAATGGGTGCCGAAGGAGTAAAAGGATTGTTGGAAAGGTTGGATTTGGATCAGTCCTCATATGACCTCAGACATCAAGCCGCTACGGAGACTTCTCAACAACGTAAGTCTGAGGCATTAAAAAGATTAAGAGTCGTTGAAGCTTTTCGCGAGGGCAATACACGCATCGAAAACAAACCGGAGTGGGCTGTCATCGAGTACTTGCCGGTCATACCACCTGAACTGAGACCCCTTGTTCCATTGGATGGAGGTAGATTTGCAAGTTCGGATCTCAATGACCTGTATCGAAGGGTGATTATCAGAAACAATAGATTGAAGCGTCTATTGGAGATTAAGGCGCCGGAAGTGATTTTGAGAAACGAAAAGCGGATGCTGCAAGAGGCAGTAGATTCATTGTTTGACAATAGTCGCAAATCCAATGCTGTTAAAGCCGAAGGAGGAAGGTCATTGAAATCCCTCAGTGATATTCTGAAGGGGAAACAAGGACGATTCAGGCAGAACCTTTTGGGTAAGCGTGTAGATTATTCGGGTCGATCTGTGATTGTAGTAGGCCCTAACTTGAAGTTGCACGAATGTGGTCTTCCCAAGGGGATGGCTTCTGAGTTGTTCAAGCCCTTTGTCATCCGAAAGTTGATAGAGCGCGGCATCGTAAAAACCGTAAAATCTGCCAAAAAACTTGTTGACCGCAAAGATCCCGTGATATGGGAGATCCTAGAAGGAATTCTTAAAGGCCATCCCATATTGTTGAACAGAGCGCCGACCTTGCATAGGTTGTCTATTCAAGCTTTTCAACCAAAATTGGTAGAAGGCAAGGCCATCCGTTTGCATCCTTTGGTTTGTGGAGCATTTAACGCCGATTTTGATGGAGATCAAATGGCGGTACACGTACCGCTGAGCCAAGGAGCCATTTTGGAAGCACAGTTATTGATGCTGTCTTCGCACAATATGTTGAATCCTCAGAATGGATCACCCATTACCTTGCCTTCTCAGGATATGGTATTGGGATTGTATTATATAACCAAAGGTAAACTTAGAGACAAGAAGAAGAAACTGGCTCATTTTTATTCAGAAGAAGAAGTCCACATCGCATACAATGAAGGTAGGGTAGATCTTCATGATGCCATCATAGTCAAGGTGGATGTAGAAAATGAGTTGGGACAATTGGTCAAAGAACGGATAGAGACTACTGTAGGACGTGTTATATTTAATACAGCAGTGCCCGAGGGGATTCCTTTTGTCAATGTGCTTTTGACAAAAAAGAATCTCAAGAAGGTCATAAGTGATGTAATTGATCGAACCAACTTTGCTGTTACAGCTGTGTTTTTGGACAATATGAAAGACATGGGCTTTAAGTGGGCATTTAAAGGTGGATTGTCATTTAACCTAGGAGATCTTATTACACCTACGATCAAGGAACGTACTTTGATTGAAGCACAAGAGGAAGTAGAAGAGGTATGGGACAACTATAACATGGGACTCATCACCGCCAACGAGCGATACAACCAAGTAATTGATAAGTGGACATTTGCAGATAATAAGATTACAGACAACCTAATGGCTGAATTGGCTGAGCATAAAGGCGGATTTAATTCTGTATTTATGATGTTGGATTCGGGAGCTCGTGGAAGTAAGCAACAGATTAAGCAATTGTGTGGATTGAGGGGTCTGATGGCTAAACCGCGAAAGTCCGGCGATACCGGAGGGGCGATTATTGAGAATCCCATTTTGGCCAATTTTGTTGATGGACTCTCTGTGTTGGAGTACTTCATTTCGACACATGGTGCTCGCAAGGGTCTTGCCGATACTGCCTTAAAAACTGCAGATGCCGGATACTTGACACGGAGACTTGTGGATGTATCTCAGGATGTGATTATCATAGAGGAGGATTGCAATACCTTGAGAGGTATTGAGACTTCTGCATTGTTTGACAATGACAAGAAAATAGAAGATTTGTCAGATCGTATTGTCGGTCGATATGCTCTCAACGATATCCTCCACCCGGAAACGGACGAAGTTATTCTTGAGGCAGGAGGCTACATCAATAGCGAATTGAGTGAGACTATTGAGAATCTCGGTATAGAATCAGTGATGATTCGTTCGGTGTTGACTTGTGAAACAAAGAAAGGGGTGTGCTCTAAGTGCTATGGCAAAAATCTAGCTACCGGACGCATCTCCGAGAGAGGTGATGCCGTTGGAGTCATTGCCGCACAAAGTATCGGGGAACCCGGTACGCAGTTGACACTACGCACTTTTCACGTCGGGGGTATTGCATCTGTCAGTAAAACAGAATCCCAACACGTTTCTAAGTTTGACGGATCACTAGAGTTTGACAATGTATCGACGGTCACCTTCTCGGAAGATGGAAAGGAATCCGAAGTTGTTTTATCAAGATCCGGAGAATTAAGGATCGTAGATTCTGAAACCAAAAAAATCCTTACCAATCTTCATATTCCCTATGGTTCTACCTTGTTTATCAAGGGCAAGCGAAAAATCAAGAAGGGAGACGTCATCTGTGAATGGGATCCGTTTAATGCCGTCATTGTATCTGAATTTGGAGGTATTATTCAATACGATGAACTCGAAGAGGGTGTTACTTTCCGCTCAGAGACAGATGATCAGACCGGAAATACGGAAAAAGTAGTGATCCCTTCTAAGAAGAAGAAGTCCATTCCATCGATCAATATCCTTGATGAGAATGGAGAAATTCTGAAGAGCTATACATTGCCTGTTGGATCTTTGATCCTTGTTGAAAATGGAGATCGAGTGGAAGCAGGAGGAAGGATCGTGAAGATTCCGCGTAAGTTGGGAGGTGTACAGGATATCACCGGTGGTCTGCCACGAGTGACTGAGTTGTTTGAAGCTCGCAATCCTTCTAATCCGGCCGTAACAGCAGAAATCGATGGTATCGTGAAGCTAGGAAAACTTAAACGCGGCAATAGAGAAATATTTGTTGAAGATGAGAAGACGGGTCAAAAACGTAAGTATCTCGTCAAGTTATCAAAGCATCTCTTGGTACAAGAAGGTGACTTTGTACGTGCAGGCACTCATCTGTCTGACGGAGCGACATCGCCCATTGATATTTTAAATATCTCGGGGCCTTTTGCAGTTCAGCAATATATCGTCAATGGTATCCAGGAAGTATATAGATCACAAGGAATCGGTATCAATGACAAGCATATTGAGGTAATCGTCAGACAGATGATGCGTCGAGTGCTCATTATTGATCCGGGAGATACTAACTTCCTCGAAGGAGAAGCAATTGAAAAGTACGATTTCTTAGAGCAGAATGATTATATCTATGAAAAGAAAGTCGTCACAGAGGCCGGCGATTCCAATAAATTGAAACCGGGACAAATCACCACTGTGAGGATCATTCGAGAGGAAAACTCTTACCTAAAACGCAATGATCTAAAGCCGGTGGAGTTTAGAGATGCCATACCGGCTATTTCAAGTCCTATGTTGCAAGGTATCACCAAGTCTTCTTTGGGTACTGCCAGTTGGATATCGGCAGCATCGTTCCAAGAGACTTCGAAGGTGCTTAGCACTGCCGCAATCGGTGCCAAACGCGATGACCTTGAAGGCCTTAAAGAGAATGTTATCGTGGGCAAGAAGATTCCCGCCGGTACCGGCCTGAAAAAATACAATGAGATGATTGTAACCTTAAACGAAGAGGTTGAACCGGAACCGGAAGCCGAACCCGAGTTGATCGAGTAATTTGGTTTGGATGGATTGAAATGAATAGACGGAGTACTGCTGCAAAGGAGTACTCCTTTTTTTTTTGCTGAGTCATCAAATGTGCAGACAAGGACTGATAAGAATCATCTCTTGTACATGATGGTCATCATTGTTGGATTGAGATAATAGATTGTTATTTAAGTCATTTTAAGAACGTAGGTTAAAAAATGGCTTGTAAACAACTTCATTTTTGGTTGTATAGTCATCAAGGGCAGAGATGCTCTTGAGTTTTGTATCATAATACACTAGTAGATCATGAAACAAATAACAAGAATTATTTTTCCGACAGATTTTTCAGATACCGCCTCCAATGCATTTGTTTATGCACTTTGGTTGGCAGATCAATATTGTGCCAAGATAGATTTATGGCATTTTGTGCCTACTGATCTCGTTCCTGCCGATGTACCCATCATGTCTGCCGAAATCACTCAACAAAGAATAGACTTGGCCAAAGATATCGCCAAAACCTTTGAAAAGGCAGCCTTAACTAAGTTGAAGAAAAAATATGAGATGCAGTATGAGCCCGTTGTTCATAAGTATATAGCCATAGGGACACCGGGTTCTGATATACATGAGAAGGCAACCGACAAGGATCGTGATCTGATCATTATGGGAACCCAGGGAGAGAATAGTAGCTTGCGAAAAGTATTTGGCAGTGTGACGACAGCTACGATAGCACGGGCACAATGTCCAATCCTGATTATACCAAGGGACTATGAGTTGGGATATATCAAGACAGTTGCATACGCAACGGATTTTAGGTACTCTGATCCATTTCAAATATGGAAAGCTAATAAGTTATTGAAACCTTTTAGTCCAACCATAAGAGTATTTCACGTAGAGGAGAAGCCGGATATCAATGAAAGGATCAGTTTTGAAGATTTGAGGGATTTCTTTAAGGACTTGTCACCCAATCTGGATATCTCGTTGCATTCTATGTCTGGAGAAGATACTTCATATGCCATAGCGCAGTTTGTTGATCAGTACGACATTGACCTTTTGGTGATGCACAAGCCCCATAGGAGCTTTTTTGATCGAATTTTTCATACCAGCATGACGAGGCAAGTAGTACAGCATATCGATATACCCTTATTGGTACTGAAATGATTATGATTTGGTAGAGCTTTGAATATTGTTGGTCAATTCTGACAGTTCTTGTGGAGTCAGATAGCGCCATCTTCCGAGTGGCAAATGATCGATATCGATGTTAATAATCCTGATGCGCTTGAGTGTTACGACACGATAACCAAGATATTGGCACATGCGTCGTATCCGTTGATTGAGTCCTTGTGTAAGAATAATTTTAAATTTTTTATGCCCTAGCTTTACCACGTGACATTTTTTGGTTTGCGTACCGAGTATTGGAACTCCCTGACTCATTTTTTTAATAAAATCTGAGGCGATCACTTTGTTTACCGTAACGATGTATTCCTTCTCATGGGTATTTTCGACGCGTAGGATTTTGTTGACGATATCCCCATCATTGGTAAGCAATATTAATCCTGTTGATGCCTTGTCCAATCGTCCTATGGGAAATATTCTTTTTGGATGATTGATATAGTCGATAATATTGTCTTTATCTTTTCGATCCGTTGTACATGTGATGCCCGGCGGTTTATGGAGGGCGATGTATATGGACTTGGGTTTAGATTTTATTAGTTGACCATCTACAGTCACTTTGTCCCCTGGATTCACACGGTTGCCTTTAGACGCTACATTACTATTGATAAAAACCCTTCCGGATTGGATCATTCTGTCCGCTTCTCGACGTGAGCACAGACCTGTTTGGCTGATGTATTTGTTGAGGCTTATCGAATCTTTGTTGGACATGGTGTAATAAAGTGCTGCACAGTACTTTTTCTTAGTGTTTTCTACCGTTGGATTTTATTTTAGAATAATGATCATAAATGGTGTGCAGAAAACTCAGGATGATTCCTAGGCCGATGATGATATAAAAAATGGTAAAGAGCTTACCTTCCGGTGTTTTGGGTGAGAAATCTCCATATCCTATTGTGGTGAGCGTGATGACTGAAAAATACAAAGAGTCGATCCAACTCCAACCCTCCAAAACATGATACACAACTGTGCCAAATCCTAGGATTATTGATGTTGTCAGCAGCAGTTCGCGATATTCTTTGTCTCGGAGGAATGATATAACTGTTCTTATGAATAGCAAATCGTAAGTATCTATACTGTGAATAAGTTCGCTCAAATATACGATTTGGTTGCCTTAGTTGCATTTGTAACGCGTATGAGTATGCGCTGCTATCGTCCTTCAACTATTGCGCTTTGTTATATCTTTGAGAGCACCCTATTATTAATTGAAAAAAGTATAAGGGCACAAAAAATGTTACTATTCAGGAGGGTGCTTTTTAGCCAAAATGACGCCTACCTGAATAGTAACCAAAAAATAGCATTACGGGTTTGTGGGATTTTTGGAGGTGGACTCATCGTTATAAACTGTTCATACATAGATCGATACCTCATGGTAGAAAGGAAAGATTTTATTGCATTGCACTTGTTTGTACTGATTTTGCTCATGCAGATTGCAACCGTAAGTTTTGGGCAAGACCATATCAAGATAGAGCTATGGCCTGGAGAAGTACCTGGATCTTCGCTACCTAAAGAGAAGGATCATATATCACCCAATCATGAGAATGGTGTCCTAAGAATAGATAAGGTGACAGATCCCATGATGGAGGTATATGTACCAGACTCTATAGATCATAATGGACAAGGTATCATCCTATGTCCAGGAGGAGGATATTATATATTGGCTATTGACTTGGAGGGTTCTGAAGTAGCGGAATGGTTAGCAACAATGGGTTATACGGTTTTTGTGTTGCATTATCGTGTGCCGAATCAGAAAGAAGGCGCATTGCAGGATGTACAGCGAGCAATTAGATTGGTGAGGGCTAATGCTGCAGACTGGGGAATAGATCCAATGCGATTGGGAGTAATGGGTTTTTCGGCAGGAGGGAGTTTGGCCGCTCGAGTAAGTACAAGGTATCAAGAGGCTACATATGCACATAATGATGCGGTAGATAAGGTATCTTGCAAACCGGATTTTGCGATACTTATATATCCGGCGTATCTTGATAAAGGTCAGAATAGAACATTAACGCGAGAGTTGATAGTGGATACAAACACACCATCGACTTTTATATTTGCGACAGCAGATGATAAATATGCTAACAGTGCTTTGATCTATGCTCAAGCATTGAGAGATGCTAAGGTATCTGTAGAATTGCATCTGTTGGCTATCGGGGGGCATGGTTATGGTCTGCGGAGGGGTAACCCAGCAGCCGAGGCATGGCCAAAGCTTTTGTCAGATTGGCTATCAAAGCGGTAGAATGTGTAGCGTAACGAAGGGTTTCACCCAGGATCTTCCTCAGACCGGATCTCATATCGCAATAGACCTTTGAAGGCATCTTTAGCGGTATTTCCTTGGTTGATGACTTTGGAGACTTCATGCGAAATGGGCATTTCGATATTGTACTCTTCAGCCAGTTCCATAACTACGGAGCAAGATTTGACACCTTCGGCTACCATATTCATTGATGCGATGATATCCTCTAGTTTGCGTCCCTTGCCCAATTCAAATCCCACTGTTCTATTTCTACTTTGATGACTATTGCAGGTAGCAACAAGGTCTCCCATTCCGGCCAAACCGGCAAAGGTAGAGGGGCGACCGCCCATGCAGATACCCAATCTTGTCAATTCTGCCAATCCTCTGGTGATAACTGCGGCTCTAGTATTGTCCCCTGCGCCTGCTCCGTCACCCATACCGGCAGCGATTGCGATTACGTTTTTTAATGCACCACCGAGTTCACAACCTTTGACGTCTTGATTGGTATATACGCGAAAGAGGCCGGTCGTAAATATTTTTTGTAGTGATAGACCGATCCTATGATCTACCATTGCGATCACTGATGCTGCCGCTTGTCCTGCGATGATTTCTCTGGCTAGATTAGGGCCGGAGAGTACACCAACTGGGTGTCCGGGCATTACTCCCTCGATGATTTCGGTCATGCGCATCCGGGTGCCATGCTCCAATCCTTTGGTCAGACTTACGATGGGTACCCAAGGTCTGATAAATGGTTTGGCATTTGTTATAACATCTCGAAAACTATGTGAAGGAACACCCATGATTATCACATCAGCATCTCTTATGGTTTCTTCAATCGTATTGTAGGCGGAAAGTGATTTAGACAATTGTGCGCCGGGCAGGTATTTTTCATTGGTCTGTTGTTCATTGATTTCGCGTACAGTATCTGGGTTTCTTGCCCATATTTTGGTGGGTGCGTTTCTCGTAATCAAGGAGGCCACCGTAGTTCCCCAAGAACCACCTCCCAAGACCCCTACTTTTAGTTTCATAATACGTACTTGTTAGTTCTATGCGTAAGATATCAATACCAGATGAGATATTGCCATGGATTTCAATCTAAACGCTGCCAACTGGCAATTCTATTTGGCCGAGTTCTTTCAGATAGAGCTTACGGATCTCTTCAATTTTTTCATTCATGTTCTCCTTGTTCCAATCCTGTGTACTCACTGGAGGCAATATGACGACTTCCACTACAGTAGGTTGGATATACATTTTGCCTCGAGGCATGACGTCATGGGCGTTTTTGACAACGATGGGTACGATCGGCACACCGGCTTGCATTGCGAGATGAAATGCTCCTTTTTTAAATCTACCCAAGCGATAATCATAGCTTCGAGTTCCTTCCGGAAAAATGGCTAAGGACTTGCCACCTTTTAATGCATCCACAGCCGGCTTCATAGCTTCTATAGCTTTTTCTTTATCAGAGCGATCGATAAATATAACCCCTGCGGCCATAAATATGGGACCTACGGGAGAGTACTTCAGCTCTTTTTTTGCAATGGCAACGACATCTTTTTTCAATAGTTTGCTTGCAATAAAAACATCGGCATTGCTCTGGTGATTGAGGATAAAAACGGCAGGGCGTTCTTTCCATAAGTTTTCTTGTCCCTTGACAGCGAGTTTGATACCGGCGACAAGTGTTCCTAGGTCACCGACTTTACCGACCATCGAATTGACACCTTCTTCCCATGATAGGGAAAGCACACCTGAGATGACTCCTGAAAGTGCGGCTGGAATCAAGGATCCAAATGCGAGGCCCGCTCTAATCAAGCTTGACAATCCCGGAAGCGGTTCATTTCGAAAAGAAGCTACAGGCCAATTGTTTTGGAAGGCGACAGTTGACAGTTCTCGATCTGGATTCAGTGGTCTTGGGTTGCCGACAATCTCGAGCAGTGGAAGATCTTCGATGCTATCTGTATAGAAGTAGCTTTTGGACAGTTCGAGGTTGTATTTTTTGACGAGCTCCATCGCTGCATGGGCTTTGCCTTCGCCCCAACAGGCAGGTTCAATGATTTTGCCTGTAAACTTTCCGTTTTTTACTTCCATTCGTGAACACATGACATGCTTGATATTCAGATCTCTGGCGATGGGATTCACTTGATATGGAGTGGCAGCTGATATAATGGCTACAGTATGACCTTTGGCGAGATGTGCAGCAACGAGGGCTCGGGACTCAGGATAAATGGTCTGCGCCAAATGCTTCATATAAACCTCTTCACCTACTTCGATAAAGACTTGTTCTTTGATGCCTTTGATTCCTTTGGCACCAATGGCCGCAAGGCCGGCAAAGTTTCTGTTGCCCAAGGCATATACAAGTACACCATTAAATTGTGCGACAATCTCATTGGGAGACATCTTGCCACTGAGCAAGCGAGACTGAAAAAACTCTTTGGCACTAAATCCTTGTATTAACGTACGATCTAAGTCAAAGAATGCTCCTATGTGAGATCCGGATTCTCCATCTATAACCGGTGCGGTGGTACTGGCGGTTTGAGAACCCGGCACCATGCTCATTTCTATAGGAAGAATGGGAGTCCTTTGATCCTTTTTGTCCATCAATATTTTTTGAACTGTAGATAGTGCTTCTGAAACCTCTGATAGTTCACAGCCGAATGTATTCAATGCTTCGGACTTTCGCTTTCGGGTAGTGGGGATGAGGTCTTGATTTTTAGCATATCTCAGGCCGTTGAGCAAGAGTGGTTTGGATACTGATTCGATTCTGTGTATGTGTCCTTGCCAGTGCATTTCATCTCCGAGGAATAAACATTCGTGAAGAATATTCTTTTCATTATATGACTTAGATGGTTCCAGTGCGCAAAGTGCTCTACATACGACGGAGTAAGCTTCGACATAAGTTGACAAAACAGCATGAGAAACCAAAATACGCTGATCTTTAAGCATCTGTATGACATCTCCCTCGGGATCGTTAAGGATCTGTTGCCATTGTGGATTGATAAAGTCTAGATCATGCTCAATCTCATCACTAAATTGGGGTTTATTGGAGTAGAAGAACTCAAATTTAAAAAGATTACGCAGTGACATTATTTCTCTCCAGAACTGAATCAAACGTTCAGTGGCGGGGATTTGAGCTACACGGACGAGTGCCACTTCGATAAATGCACGGTGGTACAGATGATGTACGGCCATGTTGGCATAGTAAACCGCTGGCAGGAAGTTGCGGGTGATAATGGCATACTTGGCGTTCAGACCATCACCCAGTTGCTGGATGATATGGGCTTTTTTAAGGAGAATGAGTGCTTTTTGCGTACTGTCTCCGATAGATTTTCCGCGATCAACAAGGGTATCATGTTTGTGCCTTTCGATGAGTTGCATGAGTTCTATAACATCGGTTTCGAGGGCAGATTTTTTTTCTGAAAATTTGCTAAGGAGCGTTGTGCAGATTAAAGATGCTGTTGTGACGGGCGTTATCTGATTGATTTTATGGATTAATTCAAATGCAAATCTGGGTAGGGTATAGGACGCCGTCGGATCAGTGTGGTCATCGGGAATTTCAGCATCGCCACTTTTTCTCATATCGACAGGCGCTCCAAAACGCAATGAAATCCTTCCATTACCAGCTCCCATTTTACGCAAGTAGTTGACAAACCAAGTCAGGGTTTCCGGATTTTTGCCCTTACCACGACTTTCGGCAGTCATGTCTTGAACATCAGGTATCAAGTCATACACTACAGATACGGGTACATACTTTACTTCTTTTCCACTCTGGCGTTCTGCCTCTACGATATACTTGAGGATGCCCATTTTGGGCCAGACCAACTTGCCCGTTCGGGATCGTGTACCTTCGATAGCCCACATAAAACTCGCTCTATTTTTGACAAGCGAACTGATAAAATGTCTCAGCGTGACCTTGTAAATCTTGTTGTCTCTAATGTCTCTTCGGATAAAAATTACGCCTGTACGTCGCCCGATTTGAGCGACTCCCATAAAACTCATGTTGATGCCGGCAAATATATGTGGCATGGGCAATCCGTGATGAAATAAGACTGTGGCCAGAACAACCATGTCGATATAAGTCTTATGAGTCATCACAAAAGCTACGGAATGCTTGCGCATGATCTTGCTCAGCGATTTTATTTCTTGAGGATTGACATCGATGGATTTTTCATACGCACGGGAGAGTAAATACTGCCAACTCTGACTGGCAAGTGTCGTCATAACAGGTTGATGCTCTGTGAACATCTCCTTGAGATATTTTTGAGATTTCTTGACGACCTCATCATATGGTTGATTCAATTCTACCGCCAAACCTTGAAGTCGTTTCTGAAAAACCAAGTCTTCTTTTATGTGCTCCATATCTACGGTATTTGTTGTTATATCTCCATGCTATATACTCGTCACTCTGTCGAATTTTGGTGTCCAAGTCAATCGATAGAAGTGTAGGCCTTTTCGCAAGTGTCCAAAATAATCAATATCTGCAACCTCTATCCCGAATGTTCTATTGAATTGGCACCAAGGAGCAAAAAAGTTAAAAAGTGAAGGACTCTAAATAGATTGGATGGTTTCTCTATGACCTAGGTTCTGCTTCATGTAAGTTATGGTTCGATCTGTATGCGGATTAAAATTTCATTCTTTGGATTCTTACGGCATTGAGTATTGCCAACAAGGCAACCCCTACATCTGCGATTACGGCTTCCCACATGGTTGCCATACCCAATGCTCCCAATATTAAGACTAAAACCTTTACCCCAAGAGCCAACCAAATGTCTTGCCAGATGATTGTATTGGTTGCCTTGCCGATATGAATAGCCGTAACAATCTTAGAAGGTTGGTCTGTTTGGATGACAACATCTGCTATTTCTATGGCCGCATCAGAACCCAGACCGCCCATAGCCACGCCTATATCCGACAATGTTAGTACAGGGGCATCATTAATCCCATCACCTATGAAGGCTATTGTTCTCCCTTGTGCCTTGAGCAATTCGACCTCTTTTATTTTTCCATCCGGCAGTAGTTCTCCTATCGCTTTTTGAATCCCCAGCTGACGAGCCACGGTATTGACAACGGATTGCTTGTCTCCTGAGAGCATGACAATCTCTTGGATATTGGGTATTTTATTGAGTTCATCGACAACTTTCTTTGCATCGTCTTTTAGCGTATCTGCGATGGTGATATACCCTGCATACACATTGTTGATAGCCACAACAACGATTGTGGATTCGATTTTTTCGAGTGCTTCATCAAAGGGAATATCGGCCTTCGCCAAGAGTCGGGTATTGCCTGCCAGTACATTGTAACCTCCTATGTTGCCTGTCATTCCAAGTCCCGGAGATTCTTCTATCCTTGTCACCTTCAAATTGGATTGTTCTATCTGAGCATATCGAACGATGGCTTCTGCTATGGGGTGTGTAGAGTTTTGCTCCAGAACTCCGACCAGTTCTACCATCATTTTTTTTGGCCATTTTACAGAAACCACTTCTTGCACTTCAAATACACCTTTGGATAGTGTTCCTGTTTTGTCCATAACCACAGTGTCAACTTTGGTTATCAAGTCTAGGAAGTTAGAGCCTTTGAATAGGATGCCGTTCTTGGAGGCGGCACCTATTCCACCAAAGTATCCGAGCGGGATAGAGATGACCAAAGCACAAGGGCAAGAGATCACTAGGAATATCAATGCTCTTTGAAACCAAGTTGTGAAGACGTAATCTGCACCCAAAAAGAAGTATGGAAGTATGATAAGAGCGATCGCCATCCAAAAGACAATGGGTGTATAAATCTTAGCTAGCCTGCTTACTAGGAGTTGAGTTTTGGCTTTTCTTCCCACGGCTTCGTGTACTAATTTTAGTATTTTGGACAGTTTGGTATCCTCATACCTTCTGGTTGTTTGTATTTCAATCAAGTGGCTCGCATTCACCATTCCCGCTAGGACTATATCACCTTTTTTTATGTCATTGGGGGCAGATTCTCCCGTCAAGGCTGCAGTATTGAGAGTGGCATAATCAGAGATCAAGATACCGTCTAGAGCTATTTTTTGTCCTGCTTTAGCTTGAATGATCTGGCCTATTTCGACATCGTTGGGATGTTTAATGGTCTGTTTTCCATCTTCTAAAACGATGACTTCATCAATCTGTATTTTTAGCAATGCCTCAATAGAGCGCTTGGCTTTATTGACGGCAGATGCTTGAAACAATTCGCCGATCACATAAAAGAGCATTACAGCAACCCCCTCGGCATACGAGCCAATAAAAAAAGCCCCTAAGGTTGCTACGGACATCAGTACAAATTCATTGTATATATTGCCCGAAAAGATGAGACGGAATGCCTTGAGCACAATAGGTCCACCAATAACGGCATAAATGATTCCAAACCAGAGCAATGCAACAGGTTGTTTAAAAAAAGGAACTTCAAAAAAATCGAGACCTATACCTATTATCAAAACCAATATTCCTATAGTGGGATAGAGATATGCTCTGCTTATGGTTAAGCGGTTTTTACTTTTTGATTCTGTTGAAAAGTCTATTGAGCATGCTGCACCTTCCTTGCAATTTTCCATATACTATTCTTACAAAAGCGTTGAGGTTATATTTCTCCTTTTTTAACCAACTGAGCATAGCTTTTAGCAAAGTAGGTGAGGATTACATTGGCTCCGGCTCTTCTCAATGAAAGCAAAGTCTCGGGCATTGCCGTATTAAAATCTAACCACCCTTTTTGGGCAGCGGCGATGAGCATAGCGCACTCTCCACTGACGTGATATGCTGCGATCGGAAGATCGGCGTGTTGTCTGATGAGATGGATAATGTCCATATAGTGTACGGCGGGCTTAATCATGAGAAAGTCAGCACCTTCGGCTGTGTCGAGCGTTGCCTCGATAATCGCTTCGCGTTGGTTGGCCGGATCCATCTGATAGGTTTTCTTATCTTTTGGGATATTGGGATCTTGGACAGGAGCAGAGTCAAGGGCATCTCTGAAAGGCCCATAAAAACTACTGGCATACTTGGCGGTATAGGCCATGAGCGACACATCCTCAAATCCCGATTGATCCAGCGTATCGCGCAAAGCTCCGATTCGGCCATCCATCATATCGGAGGGGCCTAAAATGTCGAAACCTGCTTTGGCTTGAGCGATGGACATATCTTGAAGAATGGAGAGGGTCTTATCATTGTCGATTTTACCATTCTCAACGATACCATCATGTCCGTCGCTACTATAGGGATCCATGGCCACATCACTAATCAGGACACATTCGGGGTATTTTTTTTTGATAGATCGCGCTGTATTGAGGTAGAAATTGTCGGGATCTGCGGCATAGGAGGCAGTTTTATCTTTATTGTGAGCGGCTACCTTGGGAAACAAGACAAAAGATTGAATCCCCAGAGCCATACAGGCATCAATCTCAGTCAATATCGTATCCGGAGACCAGATAAAATTTCCCGGAAGGGAGATTAATTCCTTTTTCATACTTACTCCCTCTTGGACAAAGAGGGGATAGATCAAGTGCTTGACATCAAGATGAGTCTCACAGATCATTGCACGGATGGCTTGGGACTTTCTATTGCGTCTGGGTCGTGATTTCATAATGCCAAAAATAGGCAATGTTACGGCAATAGTTTGTTTTTGCGATTGGGGTTTGTCGGAACCGGATCTTCGCCCATGCCTCCCCAAGGGTGGCAACTCCCGATGCGTTTTAATCCCATCCACAGACCTGTAAAAATACCCCATTCGCGAATCGCTTGAGTCATATAATGAGAGCAAGAGGGATTGTACCTACATCTCATGCCAAACACACCACTTAATACAGGTGATATCGTTTTTTGGTATATCCATATCGGGAGTATAACCAGTGCTTCGATCCATTTTATCATTGTTAGAGTTTGAGTGTTCCTGAGGTTCCTTTTTGATCCAATAGGAAGTATCCCTTGCGGTTATGATCCACTACAAGTTTTACGATGTTCCGTTGATCGGCATATACTTCGGTCAACAAGTCATTGCTGATATCAATATGCGATTGGGGAGGGGTGATTTTGGCTTCGAGATAACACCATATTCCGGCAAGGTCATCTGAGGCCTCTTTACCTACCCACGACAAGTCAAGTTGCTGTCCGTCAACTGATATTTTGAAGTGGTCGTTGAGATATTGATAAATCATTGTTTCGGCTCCGGCATCTTCCTTTAGTGTACATATTTTTAAGTTTACATCAGTGATAGCAGAAAGGGCTTTTTCTAAGTCGTCTATAAAAATATGTATGGTGATTTGGAAGGTCTCTTGCTCCGCTTTGTAATATATGTCACATTTGCTTAAATGGAAGTCATGTAAATTAGCAGCCTGAATGGTAAGGTACAGGATGATAAAGGTCATTGACGTTATCCATTTTCTCATAGACATCAAAGCTAATCCATCTGCGGGATATGAGTTGATAAGAAAACATTAAATATCACTTGAGGTATCATTGAATGGCACATTTGAGGCGCAAATGCGCTGACAAACTAAACTAAGTGTTAAATTATTTTAAAATCTCTGGATAAACTGTGACCTTTACGGCGAATAGGACGTCTCAATAGTGTCTTTTTTACCCAAGGAGGTTTTTGAGGCGAGGATATATAAGATTATTTTTTGGTTGATGCAGTGAAAGGAAGTCGGTCCATCGGGCCGGCTTCTCTTTTTTTTTATTCATATGTTTAAGATCTCCTTCTTAGTTGTATAGCAGTACGGTTTTCAGGCCTCGGGAGGCAAGGGATCATGATAACACAACCATGGGAAACCATAAAAGGACTGAGTACTAGGACTCAATACAGCATATTGCCCCAGTCTTTAGACTAGGGATAAGCAGGTAGGTTTTTAAGGGCTAAAGCCCAATTTAGGAATACATGCAACACCCGGATATAAATATCCGGGCAAGAGTGTGTATAACAAAATTGTATAAAACGAGGATGTTGATCCGCTAAGCCTCTGTCCTCATAAAGAGTCTCCCTTGATGAGCGAAACGAATCAACCCTCACCACACTACGCATATACCAGCTATAAAAAGTGCAATATGTTA
>JAJRXG010000221.1 GCA_024276375.1 Bacteroidota bacterium
ACACCGGGGTTTCAGTTTCAAAATTCAAGAAGAGCAGTAACATTCAACTTTGTCAATTCGCTTGCCTATAACACCTCCTTTGGGGATCATAGTATAGATGCAGCGGTTTATACCGAGTATTTTAAGGCATATTATGACTTCTTTGGATTTAGAAACAATGGATTGGATCCTCGTACTTTTTCTCCCGGAGATGGAGCCGGATTTATTGACGATAATGCAGCCAACGACTTTTTTTCCAACACGGTATCTGCTACCAAAAGGACAGCGGGATTGTTTTCTTACTTTGGTCAACTGGGATATGATTATCAGAGCAAGTATGGATTGGTTGCAACTGTCAGAAGAGATGCCTCTTATCGATTCTCGTCCTCCAATCGTTGGGGCACATTTTATTCTATTTCGGGTAGATGGAATATCGATCAAGAGAAGTTTATGGAGAATAGCCCATTTGATCAATTAAAGTTGCGTGCATCATATGGTGTGACAGGCAACCAACGGATTTTAGATGTTGGAGGATTGTTTAAGTATTTTGAAGCTGCAGATTTGACGGAGGATTTCTTTGCAACAGGAGGAGGATACGGAGGTCAGAACTCTTTGTTCCTATCACAGATAGGCAATGCGTCATTGAAGTGGGAAGAAGTTGTTCAGACTGATATAGGAGTTGATTTCGAATTGTTTAGGACGAGATTGCGAGGTAGTATAGATGTGTATAATAAGACGACCAATGATCTCTTTCAAAACAGGCCGGTTTCATCAATTAACTCTGTTACTTCCTTGAGAGCCAATACCGGATCTCTTGAGAACGAAGGGATTGATTTGACATTGCAGTATGATGTATTGCATAGTCTCAGTGATGGGCTCAACATGACATTGAAGTTTACGGGCAATTACAATAGACAGAATGTTATAGATTTACCTACTCCCGATGGTACGATCCAGAGTGGCAATCTTATTACAAGAGAAGGAAGTGTATTAAATGAATATTATGTGTATCGATATGCCGGTGTAAATCCTGCCAATGGAAACTTATTGTTTCTTGATGCCGAAGGAGGTTTGACCGAAAACCCAAGTCCGGATCAAGATCGAGTTTATACAGGAAGGAACATCTATCCGGATTATGAAGGAAGTTTTGGTTTTTCTCTGGATTTCAAAGGGTTTTTCTTAGAAACACAAATGAACTATGTCCTAGGTGTAAGTCGCTTTGATTATGATTACGCTGGGTTTATTGACCCAACTGCGATCAGTCAATTCAGGAGTAGTACTGATATACTCAGGGCGTGGACTCCCGACAATCGCATTACCGATATTCCCGCTTTAAGGGCTTCCAACTTGTCACTTGATGCAGCTTCGGATCGATTTTTAAAGGAGTCTGATTTTGTGCGATTGAGATTTATAAATTTTGGATATACATTTCCGCAGAGCATACTAGAACGAATAGGAATCGGCAAATTGCGTTTATTTGTCAATGCAGAAAATCTGGTGACCTTTACCAAGTGGAGAGGATTTGATGCTGAAAGTCTTAACTCTGTATCCAATAGATATCCAACACCAAGGATTCTTTCTCTTGGAGCAGAAGTAGGTTTTTAATTTATAAAAAAGAAATTAGTAGAAATGAGATATAGAAATATAATTCAGTTTGCATGTATAGCTTCGCTCATTATAGCTGTAAGTTGTAATGATGCAATCGATATAAAACAACCTGGAAGGTTGGATGCCAGCGTGGCTTTTGAGACGGTCAGTGATTTGGAACTGGGTCTTTTAGGAGCATACAACAATTTTGATCTGACCAATGAGATCGAACTGGCCAGTACTTTTACTGATGAGATATCCATAGGATTTGACAATGGAGGTCAGGGACTGGGAGATGGACGATATGGGTTTATTCTTAACTCCACGAGTCTTGCTCCAACGGCATTATGGACACGGAATTACGCTTTGATCAACTCGGCAACCAGAGTCATTGAGGCTGCCAATGAAGTATCCCCTGAATCGGATGAAATGACGCTTTATAATAATGTGGTTGGTCAAGCTAGAGCACTGCGGGCATTTGCACACTTTCAGTTGTTTTCATACTTCACAACAGATTATACTGATGATGGAGCCTTGTGCTGTATAGGTGTAGATTTTATACCTCAAGTAGATCAGGAATTAGGTCGAAACACCAATGGAGAGATTGTTGCATTGATCAATGCTGATCTGAACGCAGCGGAGACCTTGCTTCCGGCTACATCGGATCCTACATTTATCAACAAAGATTTTGTTACTGCTTTGAGAGCACGTATGGCTACTTACCGACAGAATTACGCAACCGCTCTTAGCAATGCCAACACCTTGTTGTCAAAGTATCCGATAGCTGACAAGCAACAATATGCTGATATGTTTAACGATCTTGACAATACGGAAATCATCTTTAAACTGGAGCGTTCCGTAGGAGATACTTATGACAATCAAGGCACATCCGGCGGTGGATGGGCAGGAGCACTTTATGCTTTTGTCAACAGCACATTGACGGGATCACCATATTTTGAGATGAGTAGGACGGTGTTGAATCTCATGGATCCAGATGATGTGAGAAGAACGGTCAATCTTGATCCAAGTTCGTTGGTAGATCCTAATTATGCCAGTAATCCCAACTATGTCAATGATGATATCCTTGTGATCCGCAAGTACCCGGGTTCAGATGGACAGCCATTGATGAACGACCTCAAGGTATTTCGATCTGCAGAGATGTTATTGATTGCGGCAGAGGCGGAAGCTTCTACGGGCAACCTTGCCGGGGCGGCAGCACGCATCAAGACGTTGCGAGATGCTCGAATCGGAGGAGACCAACCTCTACCTTCATTTAGCAATGCAACGGAAGCATTAGGGGTTATTATGGACGAGCGACGGATCGAGTTGGTGTATGAGGGACATAGATATAAGGATTTGAAGCGATTGGGAGAAAGAGCCAATCGAGCAGTTGATAGAGATCCACTAGATTGTGCGATCAATGGGGCTTGCTCGATTTCTTCTAGTGACTATCGCTTTACGTTGCCGATACCGCAAGTTGAGAACAATGGCAACTCTATTATCAGAGAACAACAGAATCCTGGTTATTAAACATAAATAAAAAACGAGTCATGAGATATATATTATTATTTTTAGCACTGACGCTTCTTTTCTCCTGTGGGAAGGAGGAGCCATTGATATACAATGATAGTCAGGTAGGTCTTGATATTTCCAATACCAATATACTGCTTGTTGCGCGAGGAGATGGCCAACCGATCAGTCCGGGTATTCAGGTACAACTGATTGCCCAAGCTAAATCTTCACCTACCAATGTAAGTTTTAGAATTCTGGAGACAACTACAGCGATCGAAGGTTTACACTACAATGTATCCGGGATGACCGCAACTATTCCGGCGGGTGAGTATGAAGGGGATTTGCCGATAGCCATATTGGCGGACAACTTTGAGGCGGAGGAAAAAGTAAGTTTTGATATTGAAATAACAGGTGGTGACGGAGTGACACCGGCAAGCTTTTCGTCTAATGCCA
>JAJRXG010000222.1 GCA_024276375.1 Bacteroidota bacterium
AAGCATCAAAGCCATCATAAGGCCTTGTGGATTGGCTCCAAGAAAATCACAAGCGATATATGATCTATCCAATATACTTATGGATCAATATGACGGGCAAGTACCGCAGTCCTTTGAGGCACTTGAGTCGCTGCCAGGAGTCGGTCACAAAACAGCATCCGTTGTCATGTCTCAAGCATTTGGAGTGCCGGCCTTTCCTGTTGATACGCACATACATCGCCTAGCCTACAGATGGACATTGAGTACAGGCAAAAATGTTGAGAAAACCGAAAAGGATCTTAAAAACCTATTTGACAGGTCGTTGTGGAACAAGCTCCATCTACAGATGATTTACTTTGGCAGAGCCTATTGCCCTGCAAGGGGACATCTCCCGTCCCAATGTCCCATCTGTAGTATCTATGGTCGCAAATCCATGTTTAAGTAATGATTATTATAGTATATTGTCCCAATATCTTTATCCTTAGTAAGTACTTATGAAAACATATCTTACCACTTTGATGCTCCCTCTTCTCTTATTAGGATGTGCTAAAAAAGTACAATCCGACGGGCAAACCAACACTATTGATGGACGATGGTTACTCATCAGCATAGGATCCGATATCATTGCAACACCCAAAGAGAGCAAACCTCCTTACATCCAGTTTCAGACCGAAGACATGCAATTGTCAGGTTATGGAGGTTGCAATCAATTTCATGCAGATATTGTGGAATGGAAGGGAGAGACGTTAAGGATCGGAGCGATAGCCAGTACTAAACGAATGTGTTCCAACAGCAAGACAGAAAGCAGGTATATGGACAAGCTATCCAAAACTTATGCTATTCGATTCCGAGATGATCTCCTTATATTGATCGATAACCGCAATCATCCGCTATTAACATTTAAACCGTCTCCACTAAATTAGGGAAAATTAGAGATACCCTAACCACCCCAAACTCGAAAGGCAACTATGTGTCCATAACCGGGCAGCCCCATCTCAAACAAAAGGAACGGGTTACGAATCCTCATCCTCTTGAAGCAGAAATTGTCCATTATCCCATATTGCGGAAGACCATAAAGTGTCAATTGGTACCGCAAAAAACAAGGTGACATACCATGGGATGGTTCTTAGAAAATAGTGGAGCCGGGGAGAATCGAACTCCCGTCCAGACAAAGCGATGATGAGCTTTCTACATGTTTAGCTCATACTTGAATTTTCGACATCGGGTAGGTATATGAGCAACCGGCCCTTTGCTTAGCTTCTTAATTTTCGAATTGTGTCCAAAGCACTACACGCATCTATCCTAAAGGTTGTTGATGTGCGGCATCGATATATATTAGGAGTCAATCGAGCGGCACAAAAAGCTTTCTAATCCTTGATTAGGCAGCTAATGCGAAATTAGTATCGCCATTTAATGTTGTAATGATCATTTGTTAACGGAGTGTATCATCACTGCTCCGACATGCTAACTTACCAACTATCTTTCCTGTCAATTCCAGTCGGCCCCATACGTCAAATTTGTAGTAAATCTACTTCCTATCGAAGCAGCCTAGTTATAATGCTATACTTTATGTTTTGGTTCCCTAAATCACAATATTCTGATGCCCTTATGACCGTGATGAATCCAAATATTGCCGAATACGATCGTAAATCCTCGATTCAATATTGGTTTGTGCTACTTTGTCAAAAGCCTTGCCGGTAATCAATTCAAAGAGATGAATATATCTCTCACTGACTTCGCTGACAAAGGTGACAGGCATATCCGGCATCTCTTGCCCTTCCTTTCCGCTAAAGCCCTGCGTCATCAACCATTCTCGGACAAATTCCTTAGACAATTGCTCTTGAGGGATGCCTTTATCTTGTCTTGCTTGATAACCATTGAGATGGTAATATCGAGAACTATCAGGAGTATGGATCTCATCCATGAGCATTAATTGTCCTTCATACAATCCAAACTCATACTTTGTATCTACCAAAATCAAGCCTTGTTGTCGCGCCATCTCTTGTCCCAATTCAAACAAAGCCCGGGTTGCAGTTGTCATCAGTTCATATAGATCTTCACCGACGATTTTCTTCCGCAAAATCTCATTCTTAGAGATATCTTCATCATGTCCTTCTTCCGCTTTGGTCGCGGGTGTAATCAATGGTTCAGGAAACCGATCCCCTTCCTTCATTCCGTCGGGCATCACCACCCCACATATTTCACGGCATCCTGTCTTATATAATCTCCAAGCATGACCCGCCAAATATCCTCGTATGACCATCTCCAGCATGATGGGCTTACATCTTCTTCCGATGCTCACATTTGGATCCGGGGAGCTCACCAACCAATTGGGAACAATCTCTCTCGAGGCGTCCAAAAAATGTACGGCGATCTGATTCAATACTTGTCCTTTATAAGGAATAGGCTTTGGAAGTACATGGTCAAATGCACTGATCCGATCTGTCGCAATAGATATGAAGAGATCATTGATGACATATACATCCCTAACCTTCCCCCGATAAAAGGTCTGAGCAACTGAGAAACTATAATCTGTTTGAAATAGTGCCAAGAGGAATCTCTCTCTTAAATATTGTTGATAATATTTCTTGCAATCAAGACCTCTTTGAGTTCTTTTAAAGCCTTGTATTCTGCCGGCATCGTATTTTTAATACCTTCCTTAAAGGCAAAAAAAGCACCTTTCTCAATACCAGGAATGACATCTTTTACCAGGGATTTGGCCACTTTAACATCATGCTTGATCAACCCTCTGATAGACGGGATGGTATGCCAATCTCCTTCGACAGCCACAATCCGACCTTTACGACCCTGATCCTCCATCTCTATCTCAATAATATCTCCATTTTCAATATGCTCTATTAAGTGATCCTGTGTACAATCGGGCAATCTCCAGACATCGGGATCATTAGCTAAATCACTATTTACCAAAAATATTTCCAGACCTTTTTGATGAAATCTATAGACTACTAATCGAGCAACATCTAAAATACTCATAAGAGTTACTGTTTATATGTAAGGCGAATGTAAGTGAATAATCTCAAACTGTACTATTCTGAATAACGATATTCACAATGGACTTATATGTATTCGTCCACCAAAGCATAAGCGATCGTCAATCGCAGCAATTCAACATCTCTTTCTTCGAGGGTTTCCACTTGCTCAATGACACGTGTCTGATCATTGTCTCCCGGTTCATGGGCAAGGATAGACATCACATAATTGTCGTTCAACTTGACCGGCAACAATGATGCTTCGGATTGGACATCTACAAATATTTTCTCTTCCTTTATAGACACTTCAATTCCATCAGTTGTCAAAATATTTCCATATGGGCGATCTTTATACAATATTTCGACCTTCTCTCCCGACACAATGATGGCATACTGTCGATCATTATATCGCAATGCCATAACGCGCCTCGTATCATTGTTATAGCTTTTCAATGCAAAAGCCAATAGCGGTTCTTGATAAATCGAGAAATAAACACCGTATTTGGTCTGTGCCACTAGATCCGTTTTGCTATTCACTTCTGCAAGCCTCGAGATCAAACCAATTTCCTCGGAAAGCCAAGGAGAAAGATCGTACTCTCGGATTTGTCCAAAAAGATCAATGATATCCCTGCGGAGGGCATTGCGGCTACCGGCTAGACCACTCCAAAAATCATACATGATTTTAAGGATAAAACCACCTGCGCCAACAATGACCAACAACAGAAGGATAAATCTGGTCATCTAGCTTAACCCAAATATGACTTAAGAGCATCCTTATTTACAGACTTGCGCAATCTTCTAATGGCTCTTTCTTTGATTTGTCTGACACGCTCTCGAGTGAGCCCATAGAGCTCGCCGATCTCTTCCAATGTCATTGAATTCATACCCCTCAATCCATAGTATGCACATATGACATCCACCTCTCGGGGAGAGAGCATAGACAATCCATACTTGACTTCATCTTTCAAGGAAGCTTCCATCAGATGCAAATCGGGGCTTTCCATCACTTCAAAATTCATCAGATCCAGAATCGTTGCATCTCCATCTTCTCCACCTATAGGTGCATCAAAAGAGATATGACGACTTCCATTCTGCTTCAATTTTGTCACAACTTGTGGCGAAAGTTCCAATATTTCTCCCAATTCTTCATCTGACGGCTCTCGTTCATTTTGCTGGACAAAATTTACGACAGCTTCATTGACTTTGTTGTAGGATCCTACTTTGTTGAGTGGCAACCTGACTATACGAGCATGCTCTACTATCGCTTGTAATATAGATTGACGAATCCACCACACAGCATAAGATATAAACTTAAATCCCTTGGTTTCATCAAAGCGTTTTGCTGCCTTCATTAAACCGACATTGCCTTCGTTGATTAAATCACTCAATGACAACCCTTGATTCTGATATTGCTTGGACACAGAGACAACAAAACGCAGATTTGCCTTAGTCATTCGCTCCAATGCTTCCTTATCACCATCGCGAATACGTTTTGCCAATTCCGCTTCTTCATCTGCCGTCAAGAGATCTATCTTACTGATATCATTCAGATACTTATCCAACGAAAGGCTTTCGCGGTTGGTTATCTTATTGGTTATTTTTAACTGCCTCATGGACTAAATTACTGCTATTTGGTGTAAATTATTGCTCTAATTATTGCTTTTTACAATAATTTATTGTAAGCAACTATATATAATACGTTTAAACATGAGATAAAGTTTCTCATACGTATATATTTTTATCCTAAATCTTAAATCCTGTGACTTGAAATATAGAACCTTTCGTCGGGTTCAGATGACCTAGTCTGACATACCCTAACTCCTCCATTGATCATACCTAATACAAAATCGTACCAAACAGTTCCCGTGCTGCTTAGAAATCGCTCTCAACGGATTATTAATACATTGATCAGAAGTGATTGAATATTTGCAAACGCCTTAAAGATCTCGATGCGCTACACAGATCCTAGGGTAGTCTCTCCCAAGCATCAAGCCCAGTTCGTTTTGCTCTGTCTGACTGAGCATATAAGGTTCATGAATACGAGCACTCTCCAAAACACTCAATGCAGGAATCCACTTCTTAACATAATAACCCAAGGGATCATGACGCTTGGCATAATTGATCGTATTGATGTGTTTCCCTCCCCGGCTATCAAAGGCGACACCGGCTATTTGGTTCCAATTGCCCCAGTTACTACAGGGGTCGTAGTCTGTCAACATGGATTCGAAGTAGGATGCTCCTATCTGCCAATTGACCTTGAGGTCATGTATTAGAAAACTAGCCGACACCTGACGTGCTTTAAAGGACAATAACCCCGTGGTATTCAGTTCAGTCATGGCAGCATCAACAATCGGAGCACCCGTTCGCCCTTCTGACCAAATTCTAAACACATCCATATCGTCCTTTAGATCAGCTATAACCTCTCTTTTGATACCGCCTTTTTGAAATATGGCATTACCATGCTTTTTGCCCATCAACCGAAAGAAATCCCTCCAGAGGAGTTCGATATAAAGTTCATAAACTCCATTCAATCCTCTCGTCTTTTTTTCATCTAGGAGATGGTAAATCTGCTTGGGTGACAAGCAACCTTGTGAGAGGTAGGGGGATATTTTACTCGTATGATCAATGCTGCGCAATGCATCCAGATCATTGTTCGATTGGGTATTTCCCAATAGTTCAATATGATGTTGAAGGATCTCGAGCCCTTCTCTTTCTCCACCTTTGACAGCAGTATTTTCTGACTTTACTATACACCTTGGCGGATAGCCCAAATCAGTAAGTGAAGGTATGTCACCAACTTCAAATACCTCCGAAAAAGGTTTTAATACGCGAGGCTCAGGCAAGGGAGTTCTAATCTCGACAATGCGTTCGACTTCCTTGCGAAACTGCGTAAAGGTATCCGGAGTATGTGTAATAGGAAACGGCAAATCACTGGTATAATAAAGCATTTTGCCCCTGCTATATCTCAACTCCTGACCGATTGACCACAATGCCCGCTCCAATCGATCTTGAACATCTACCTCTTCTTGTGTCCGCTCTCGATTGCAAAAAACCCAATGCGTATGATGCTCCTTGGCAAATTTTGATATCACTTCCTCGGGATGGCCGACCAACACAATCAATTGACTTCCCAGACGCTTTAAGGAAATGCGCAAATCTAATATGGACTCAATGATAAACTTCGCTCTATATACGCCCGTTTTGGGAAATCCAAACGACGTCTTACCTCTGAATATCCTAGGATCAAAAACATATATAGGATACACAACATCTACATGAGAAAGGGCATCATGCAAGGCTTCATTGTCATGAATTCTTAAATCATTTCGAAACCATAGTATGCCCTTCTTATTGTTCATATCCATTCAAAAATAAATCAATGTATCTTTCAATGCATTTCACCCAATGGGTCAATTACATTTGCGGTACCGGATTACAGAGTCTTAAAAGATATAAACTTAACTATCATGTATCGATTTCTAAGAACTTCAGCTATCTTTTTGGTCATAACACTGCTAATGTCACAGTGCAAGCAGGAAAAAAAGTCAGAAGTATTGACCTTGCACCAAGATATTATGGCCATTCATGATAACGTAATGCCCAAGATGTCCGACATTTACCGCCTGAAAAAGTCCCTAAAAAGCATGTACGAAACGACTAAAGATCCATCGTATGGCGATCTTATCCTACGATTAAACCAAGCGGATGATATGATGATGGATTGGATGGCTCAATACAAGCAACCCAAGAGCAACACCTCTGACGACATTGCCTATTTAAAATCCGAAAAAAATAAGATAAAAATTGTCAGTGCTACCATGCAAGCAACCATTCAAGAAGCACAAAAACTCATCGATGAACTTTAGAATTTTGTATTTGCTACTGGTCATTATCTCATCAGCGGGATGTAAAACAGGCAATGATACTCCACTACCCATCATTGGCAACAGGACACTTCCTGATGGCACGGTGGATGTCCATAAGATCAGGCCATTTGAATTTTTGAATCAAGAGGGCGATACGATCAGCAATCAAGACTTTGAGGGAAAAATTTATCTCGTGGACTTTTTCTTTACCTCATGCCCTTCTATATGTCCACGTGTCACTAAGGAGATGCTGAGGATATACAATTATGTTGAGGACTACGATGATGTTTTGTTGGTATCCTTTACGATTGATCCCAAACGAGACAGCGTATCCGTATTGCGTACTTATGCACAAAATATCGGTGTTGAAACAGAGCGATGGATGTTTTTGACAGGTGATAAGGATGTAACCATGGACATTGCCAATGAAGACTACTTTGTGGCGGCGCTCGTTGCTCCCAATGCCCCCGGGGGATTTGATCACAGTGGCAAGATCATCCTATTGGATAAGAAATCTCAAATAAGGGGATTTTGTGAAGGGACAGATCCGAAATCCGTAGATGGCATGTTAAAGATGATAGATCGTCTGAGAAAGGAGGATCAGGATTCTTTATAACTTTGAGCCCACTCCGAAAACTCACAACACCAAAAGTAGTCAGATTCCGAAGTGGGCTCAATTTTGGTTTTACTCATAGATACTCACCATGCTCAAGACGCTAAAGTATTGGCTTATTATGGCAGGAATGGTTATCACCTTTGTGACATGCCGCCAAGAACGCTATGTACAAGGAAAACGCATCTACGATACCTTCTGTCTGAACTGCCACATGGAAGACGGCAATGGACTTGGAACGATGTATCCCAACATTACTGAATCGCCGCTGCTTCGAGATCATAACGCCCTTATTTGTCTCATACTCCAAGGTACTCAGAGCAAAGTCCTTCATACTGTCACAATGCCACAACACAGTCAATTGACTCCGGCAGGAATGTCCAACTTGATCAATTATATGTCTGACCGATGGGGTGATAAACATATCATCACCCTTGTTGAGACAAAACTGCAAATGAAAAAATGTCAAGAGCTTTAGATCTTCTTTGCATCGGTCATGTCTGCCATGATAAAACCCCCAGCGGTATGGTTTTGGGAGGTACAGCCTCCTATGCCGGATTTGTGAGTCGTCAACTGGGATTAAGTACCGGGATCATCACTTCCTTTGGCGAGGATTTTATATTTGCCCATAGATTTGAAGCACTGGGGATTCATCTTTGGGGCAAACCCAGTAAGAAAACGACGACATTCGAAAATATCTATTCGGATCAAGGAAGAACACAATATATGTCACAAAGAGCGGCGACGCTCAGTGCTTCGGACTTGATGGTTGATATTCCCACTGCCAAGGCCATCATTTTGTGTTTGATTGCCGATGAAGTCGATCTTTCGCTTTTAGAAGCGCTCCCTGAAGAAGTATCTGTAAGTGTCGTAATACAAGGATGGCTGAGAAAAACCAATGCGGTGGGATTGGTTCAGAGCAAAACACCCAAAACATCATATTTTAAGTACGTAGATATGGCATTTATGAGTGATGATGATATTCAAGATCTGCCCGGCCTATTGAGTATGCTCATCAGCGAGATCCCCCTTGTCATCGTTACACATGGCAAAAACGGAGCAGATATTTATTCAGATGGAAAGCGAAAATTCTATCCTTCTTATCCAACAATGGAAGTCGATCCCACAGGAGCGGGAGATGTATTTAGCACTGCTTTTACAATCGCATACAGCCAATCCAAAGATCTTGACAATGCTTGTTCGTTTGCTCATAGCGCTGCTTCCTTGTCAGTGCAAGGCAAAGGGGTACAGAGCCTTCCAAGTATGGAGCAAGTGCTGGATCGCCAGAAACAATATATCAGTAAGTTTCTTAGTGACAACTCAAACTCCGGATAATATGAAAATTAGACAAGTGGAGTAACTGCCAATACTCTGTATGCACCTATGGTTTTGTTAAAAAAAAAATAGGCCTGAAACTGTTACTATTCAGGTAGGCATCATTTTGGCTAAAAAAAACACTTTCCTCGATATATTTCCGCTATTTTTTTCGCCGGTAGCGCTGCTATACCTCAAAAAGTAAGCGTCATCTGACGAAAAAACTGCCTTTTTTTATCTCAAAAGCACCCTTCTGAATAGTAACCTGAATTTAAAACTCTACTCTAAATTTCAGATTAAGACGACGCGTGGTCAGTTTATTGGGAACGGCAAACTGTTGGTCAAAAATGGATTTCACCCAAGTATTAGAAGAAACATTTTCGATACCCATGAGATTGAATACCTCTAAGCTAATCCATGCATTGCGCAGTGTACGCAATAAGTGATTGGGTTTATGATCCTTC
>JAJRXG010000223.1 GCA_024276375.1 Bacteroidota bacterium
GACGGTATCAAATTGCATGATGACTTGTTCTTTTTTAGCAGTTCTCAAGAGCGAATTACCCCTGTAGTGATTTAAAAAAAGAACAAACTTATAAATACAATCAGACTAACCATCATTGTGAGCAACATGATATAGGATGAAGTAATCAAAAAATATTTTAATATACTTTTGATCCATCCTTGTCTATAATACCTTTTGATGGAAAAGAAAAAATAAATGAAGATAATAAAATAGGTTCCCATGAGCAGATACCGGTTGAAGGATGTGCCCCAAAAATGGTTGAAAAGAAGTGCCGCTGAACCCATTATAAATGCAAAAGCATGTATATGACAAAGCAATATAAAATGCTCTACATAGTAGTATTTGCGCCTTATATATAGTAATTTCATAATCAAGCCCAAAAGGAGCATTGTTGTGATGACACCCCAAGTGATATTGCCCAATCCAAATCGTATGGCACCCGGAACATCTCTCATCGTGCGTATGAACTGTGATATAACCAATCGGTCAAAACTTTTCTTGACTTCATATTTTTCCATCAATTGGCCGATAGGCATATTATATACATCGGTAGTCGTGAAAGTAAACCCTGAGAAGTCCTTAAAAACCAAGATGAAGTCGAGATTTATGGTATCTTGATCACTTCTGGGTATATCGACAAACACGATCTTTTCGATCGAGTCCAGAAGGGCTTCAGATATGCCGATTTGAAGCAGGGTGTCTCTTTGTTCGATATATTGATCATAAACTTTAGATGATCCGATTGTCTCAATATTGGCAGTGGTCAACTGAGTGAGATCTTCGAGATCTATGATATAATCTAAAGTTGCAAGGTGGATCAACAATGTAATCAAGAAGAATCGTATGGGATTGATATAATTTTTGCGCCGCCCTTCCATAAATTCTTTGGTGAGAAAGGCCGGAATAAACATGCTTTGGATGGATCTGTAGAATCCGTTTTCCAGATTGAACATCCCGGCAAAAAATTCTGAAAGTAATGTCCATACTGTCAATCTGGACGTGTGTATTTTTTGTCCGCAAGAACTGCAAAAGTAGTCCTCAGACTGTAAGGCTTCTCCGCAATTGAGACACGACGTCATCGGTGTATGGCGGAGATTGCGATAGCCCCATCCTGCTTTTCTTTTTAACCACCGATAGACTTTTTGAATAGACATAGACTAGTGAGAGAGGGTATTAGGGAGTTTCTTCTCTGGGTAAATCTAAGAAATCTATCTAGGCTTAAAGAATGTGATCGGCATAAGAGAACAAATATGAGTGCAATGGGTACTTAAACCGGTCTTTTTACATGTATTCCTTTTCTAATGTGTCAACTAAATAAAAGTGGTACGACTTTTGGTCTATGACTCATATGGTAAGAAAATCTAATGCGTGCAAGTAAGTACAAGTAAGCATATTGTTGAAACAATGGGTGTCCCGAGAGCCGGGTATCGGTTTGTACTATTTATGGGCATTGTATTGTTATGGTCTTCTTTTGCAAGGGGGCAAGTGATTTGTCTATTGGATACGCTCTCTGTACCGGACACGCTTGTTATTTATAACAATCTGGGAGATTGTGAAATCAGCACGGAAGCCTTTTATGAGTACCTCGGCATTGAGACTTGCGAGAATGGAGCTGTCTTTCCGTTGGGTCCTTTTGTTGTGGGTGATGATAAGAGTGTATCGATATTTGATTTTGAAACCAATCAATTTGTTGCGACCTTCTTTTTAGAGATTCAACCGACACCTTTGAGCCAACATGTCTTGAGCGGATCCGGAGCCCAACTATCCGGAGGGGTTTTAGAGTTTTCATTGCAGGTGGGCGTAACAGAAGCCACCAAAAACACCATTTTGGATCAACTTGGAGTGATTGACAATGATGTGATACGTTCGGAGATCCATTTTTACCAAGGCAATACGAGACGAACCGACTTTACTATTGGAGATACTATTCTGATAGACCGCATACAGTGCAATGGGATTGATTATTATCAGAATGTCCGCATACTGTTCACACCTGAAGTTCCAACATTTACGGGGACGATGGATTTTGATATCAATCTTTCTACATGCAAGGTGTCTATAGATTCCGTTTTATCCAACTTGGGATATACCCTCACTGATGACAACAGGGATCGTTTTAGTTTTTCCGACAACGGTCCCTTTGGTTATGGTGACCATTCGATAGACTATATAAAACTGGGTTCCTATCTGCTCATGGATCGAGGAGTGGTGTCTGTTACTGCTTCCAATGGCCCAAGATTCCCCATCAACTTTGGTTTACTTCCGGAGGGACAATGTTTTCTCAACGAATATGACATCATCCGATCCTTGGGTATTGATCAAACGGGGCGAAACTGTGATCTAAGTGCAGTACAGTTTGAGCCGGAAGGCCCTTATCTTGATACCGCGACCACGATCACCAAGATTATCATTGATGGTGTGACTGTCTGGACGAGTCCATTTAAGGTGACGTATATGACAGACACTTTATTTGCAGAAAATACGTATTTGGTTTGCAATGACAATCTCAATATTTCTTTAGGAGAGGATTGTTCGGTGATGATTGATTCTGATGTATTGTTGGAAGGTGGAGGCTATTGTTTTTTAAACTACGATATTCAGGCTGCCTACACATCTGCACCTACGGATGTCATTTATCAAGGCAAGACAATCCGGATTCTGGAGCCCGGAGATTATCAAGTGACCATAACCAATCCCACAACAGGCAATACATGTTGGAGTCTGATCGTGGTAGAGGATAAATATATACCGGAGATTAGCTGTCCTCCCGATACAGTACAATGTTATGAACCCAATCACTTAATACCGGATTATATAATGGGAGGAGGGCCAGAATTTCCTAAACTTCCACATATCGGCTTGTATTTATTTACGGGCAATCCGGGAGAATACAACATCACAACCGACAACGGATGTGATATTAATTACGCTCACTATGAAGACCGCATCTCCCCGGAATGCCAGGGAGCGTTTAAGTACATTGTGGATCGTATATGGACGTTTGAGGATCCGAGTGGCAATAGCGATACCTGCCTTCAGCGCATATATGTACAATCGGCTCACATTGATTTGATCGATCGGTTTGATCGGTTTATGACTGATTGTATAGATGATTTTACGCAATTGGATGAAGCGGGATGGCCTACTCCCGAGGAGACAGGCTATCCTACAATCAAGCAACAAAAGTACAATGCAGGTGTCTGTGGCAACTTGAAGATGAATTATAGCGACACTTCATTTCCCTTGTGCGGTAGTTCTGTCAAACTCGTCCGGCGGTGGACGATCGTGGACTGGTGTACGGATGAAGTAGCTCAATTGGATCAGATCATCCTGATCGAAGACCTAAAAGCACCTGTGTTCATTCAGCCATTGGAAGACATCAATGTGGACAGTGACCCTTTTATTTGCGGGCAAATTAACATCCAATTGCCCGAGCCGATATACGACGATTGCGATGATGCTGTTGAATGGGAGATATTGTATGAAACCATTGACTTTTATGGTAAGCGCATCATAAAATCCAATGGAAGCAGTTTGACGATTCCTGAGATACTCATGCAAGACATCGTCTCATCGTTTGACATCATCTACATTCTCACGGACGCATGCGGCAATGTTGCCAGAGATACGCTAGTACTCACCATCGAAGACAAAGAAGAACCAGTCGCTGTCTGCGATCAATTTACGACTATATCCGTAGGAGGTAACGGCGTTGCGCAGGTTCGGGCATTGACGTTTGATGATCTCAGTGTGGACAATTGTGGTGTAGCTTCTTATATGGCCAGAAAGTTGAGTGGAGAATGTTACGTTGAGGCTTCATTTTCTGAGTTTGTAAAATTTTGTTGCTCTGAAGTAGGTGATACTATTTTGATCGAATTTCAAGTCAAGGATTGGGCAGGCAACGCCAACACATGCATGGTCAATGTCTTTGTTCAAGACAAATTTCGTCCTCAACTTACCTGTCCGGACAATGTAACGATCGATTGCGGTCAGGACTACACAGATCTGTCTCTAACAGGGGAGCCGACCTACCGGGACAATTGTGACAATCTTGATTTGGTCTATGTTGATGAAGAGTTTTTAAACAGTTGTGGTGAGGGTTATGTGTCACGAGTCTGGCTTTTGTATGACAGGGGTGGTTTTGAGGTGCAGTGTACACAGATTATTACCATCCGCGAAGACAATCCATTTTCTCGTCAAAACATCCAGTTTCCCGAAGATGCGATACTGGATGGATGTCTGCAATCCTTTGATCCTGAAGGATTGGGCAGACCGATATTATCACCTGATGGTTGTGCCAATGTGGATGCCTCGCATGAGGACTTATATTTCTACAATGTAGAAGAGGCTTGCTTTAAGATATTGCGCAAATGGACTGTAGTGGATTGGTGTCAATTGAGCGACGACAATGCAGGTTCGGGATATTGGACAGGAGATCA
>JAJRXG010000018.1 GCA_024276375.1 Bacteroidota bacterium
AAAATGAACTTCGTTTAGCAAAAAAATAGGTTTTTTTTAGCTCAAAAGCACACCACCTGAGTAGTTACCTTCAAAAAATAAGCGTCATCTGACGAAAAAATTGCCTTTTTTTATCTCAAAAGCACCCTCCTGAATAGTAACATTTTGATTTATTGCTAGTGTCTGTACTGCTATTTTTTTAACAATATCGCCGGCAAATGTGTGTTTTTGTACAAGTCATTGAAAGCCTTGATATCCCCATTGATGAGATGGTCTAATTCTATCTTTTGTTGCTGCCACTGTTCTACTAAATCCTGAAGCAATGCTTTAGCTCCCATTGTTAGCCTAGGGTCTTCGACATCGATATAACCTTTTAGGTGGGATAATTTGGCATTGAGTTGATTATTAAAATTGATGACATCTTGAAAAGTTTTTTGCTTGGGTTGTATCAGGCGATTCTCCCAATCTTCAATTTTTTGCTTTATATTTTTTCCTAGGAAAATTAGGCTATCGACGCCTGTATGTTCACTAAGGAGAGTGGTATAACTATGAAGTTGATTTTTGGCGGAACGCATTTTATTGACACTATTGTGAATGTCTGAGATAGTTGCTGCAATTAGATCCAAGGCTTCTTGCTGTTCTTGAAAATCTTGGGGAGTTGCATCGATAGCGGGATTGGGCAGAATGGATACTTCTGTTTCAGATACATGGGTACTGTCCATGGTCAATCTCAATGTATAATTTCCAGGTGCGACATGAGCTCCTGAGTGACTGCCATAAAGAAATACTTTTTCAACTCCCGGAATTGCCGTTTTGCTAAGATCCCAGGTAAATCGATTGTAGCCATTTTTGGATGACAAGGTTTTGGGTTTGGCCGGACCTCCGATCCAAGTTTTCATGTTCTTATCAATCTTATTAGTATAAGATTTAATAACATGCTCTCCTTTTAAAATATGGAGAGTCAGTTGCGAGCTATCTGTGATATTGTTGAGATAGTAATCAATATATATGCCCTGCTTTGGATTGGTTCCTATAGCGGTATTTTTGGATGAACCTCCAAAGAGTCTGTATGTATCTTTGGGTTTGAACAGGTGTACATTAGTATTTACATCAGCGGATTGTTGTATTGAGGAGAGGTCATCCAAAATCCAAAAAGAGCGTCCGGCCGTGGCAACAATCAAATCATTGTCTTGAATGGTGATGTCATTGATAGGAACAACGGGTAGATTGAGCTGAAAGGGATGCCAGTGAGCTCCATCATCTTGAGATATATACATTCCGGTCTCCGTACCGGCATAGAGTAGTCCTTTTACTTTGCGGTCTTCCCGTACAACCCGGACAAAGGTATGAGGCCGGTCGATCCCATTGACGATGACTTGCCACGACTGTCCATAGTCGGAGGTTTTATAAATATATGGTTTGAGGTCTTTACTTTTATATTGCATAACAGCGATGTACGCCGTTGCGGGATCGTGTGTCGATAATTCAATACTATTGATGATTCCTCTATGGAGGTTGAGGGGAGTGATGTCCGTCCAGTGATTGCCACCATCTTTTGTGATATGTACGAGGCCATCATCTGTACCTGCCCAGAGGATACCTTCATGATGAGGAGATTCTGCAAGGTACGAGATAGTATTATAGTTTTCGCCACCTGCAGCTTCATTGGTATAAGGACTACCTCCGGGGCCTTGATGTTCTTTCTCATTGCGAGTAAGATCAGGGCTGATGATCTCCCAAGATATACCTTTATCCAGAGTTTTGAATACTACGTTACCGGCATGGTAGATGGTTTGACGATCCCATATGGAGCTGATGATGGGAGCGTTCCAATTGTAGCGATATTTTGACTCTTTGGGTTCAATGCTCAATCCCAATTCGGGGTACTCTTTGATAGGTTTGGAGGCTTGTGCAGCTTTAGTCCATCTTTGGATAATACCTTGATAGCATCCGCCGTAAACTTCTATAGGATTGTCGGGATCGAAGGCGAGAAACGCGCTTTCACATCCCGCTACAGAATACCAATCCTTCCAATCGATACCTCGTTTGTTCGTGCGGCTTGCGATAGCGATGGCAGAGTTATCTTGTTCGCCGCCATAGACATTATACGGCACGAGGTTGTCTGCGATCACACGATAGAACTGTGCAGTGGGCTGATTCTGTTGCGTTGACCAATTTCGACCACCATTGTTTGAGATATTGGCTCCACCATCATTGGAGTTGATCATTTTATTATTGTCTGTTGGATTTATCCAAAGGTGGTGATTGTCACCATGGGGAGTCGTCATCCGGACGAATGTCTTTCCGCCATCAATGGACTTCATGGCAGGAGCATTCATAACATAGACTCGATTTTCATCTATTGGATCGGCAAAAATCTCCATGTAGTACCAAGACCGAGTGATATTGATTCTGTCTGAATTGACTTGCTTCCAATTGTCCCCGGCGTCATCAGAACGATAGACACCGGCATTTTTGCCTTGCGCTTCAATGACGGCATATACGCGATCACTATTGGCACGGGAAACAGAGATACCGGACTTGCCAAATTCGTTGGGTACGCCTTTTATCAATTGCTTCCATGTATCTCCTCCGTCGATAGACTTGTAGAGTCCTGAGTCTGGACCTCCCGAAACGATCGTCCATGGAAATCGTTGATGTTGCCACATGGAGGCATACAAGATATCCGGATTGTTCATATCCATAGAGAGGGAAGATGCTCCGGTAATATCATTGATGAACAGGACATTTTTCCATGACTTACCGCCATCCGTACTTCGATAGATGCCACGTTCTTTTGTCGGGCCATATTGAGCCCCTTGAACGGATACAAATACCATATCGGGATCAGTGGGATGGATGATGACATCGGAGATATGATAGGAATGATGGAGTCCGATATGTGTCCATGATTTGCCGGCATCCGTAGATTTATAAACACCATCGCCGGTGGAGGTCATGACTCCCCTTGCTGCATGTTCGCCCATACCTACAATGACTATGTTGGGATTGGATTCGGAGACTGCGATGGCACCGACGGTACCTGTCTGAAAGTACCCATCCGAGATATTTTGCCATGTGATTCCATCGTTGGTTGTCTTCCAAACACCCCCACCTGTACTGCCCATATAGTACGTCATTGGCCTTCCAACTACTCCGGAAGACGCTACACTTCTACCACCTCTAAACGGTCCTATATTTCGCCACTGAAGACCGTGGATGGTATCTTGATTGAGTAGGGTAGGTTGTACATTGGAAGGGGATTGAGCGATGATCGTCTGAGTGAGACACATGAGCATCACGAGGCATTTGCAGATAGGAGGTTTCATGTATTTGTTTTAGTAGTTTTTAGAACCTGTAAATAAAGCCATTTTGTCGATTGGGGTGGATATATGTTGTACCCGTTAACAAGTCGTTGTGTTTGTGAGAATATTGCACAAAACGGGGTATCCTCACCACACATGACCATCAAAAAGTGCAATATGTCTGCCGAACAACAGGTAGAACAAAAGAAACATTTTTGGTTTTGTGAGTTTTCGGAGTGGCTCAAAGTTATATGATATGCAATAAAGTGCGAAAAATGACATATTTTAGGCTTTCAGATGATGGTGCTCACAAAATCATCATTATCAAACAAATGATTCTTATAAAAAAAATATATCATCGCGCGGCTTGGCAGATAGGTATCTTCATGGACTATGATAAGGATATCATAGAGCAAGTACGTAGCTTCCCAGGGAGGAAGTACAGCAAGTCGAAGCGCTGTTGGTATATGTCATACACGAAGGAAAGTTGGGAGGCGATTAAAAGTAGTGGTATCCCATATCGCATTATAAACGATGCTATCGAAACCAGGCAAGCTGCAACGAGGTCTGATATTATCGACATAGATTCGCAAGCCGAATCGAAACCACCATCTAAGAATGAGAAAGTCAGCGGAAATCATTCTAAGGACATAAGTACATTTTCCGAAAGGAGTGTACTGCACAATATCGTTTATAATAAAGGGTTGTTCATCCTCCAAATCTCCTATTCTATAGAGGAGATACGATTCCTCAAAAAACTCAAAGGAGCCTATTGGAATAAGGCAGAAATGCGATGGGTGTGCAGGGCTACCATAGATAACTTAGACCGCATACAAGAGCGGTATCAGTCATGGAGCAGTGCCGAGGTATCTATGATTCGTTCGCTCATAGAGGTATCTCAAAAGTCTCCACGCGCCATACTCACTATGGCGAAAGATGATAAAGATGGTTACATACTGCGGATCAAAAACAACAGTATGCCCATACAATGGATCAAACGAGAAGGTCACCGATCATACGATCCCAAAACCAAATCATGGAGATTGCCCAATGATGAAACCTCCAAGCAGGAGTTAATAACACGACTTGAAAAAGATGGGTACGAGGTGATCAACCGAACAACCAATCCTTATGCTACAGTCAAATATAAAGAAGACTGGGCAACGAGAAGAGCTTATCTTATGGATCGTGTACCGCGTCAACATAAGCATCGCATGGCACTGTATATAGATGCATTGCTGCGACGTCGGTATGGATGGAGTACTATGCAGCAGTACGCAAGTGCAATGTTGCGATATCTCAACTATCTGGAACAACAAGGTATCATCAAAGAGGATACCAGTGTAGTCAAAACTTATATGAGTACAATCGCCAATAGAAATGTAGGATACGCCGTGATCAACCTGCATCAGAGTGCCTTGCGATATCTGTATTATAAGGTATCTCCGGAGATGGGTGTGACATTTGAGATGATCCCTCGACCACAAAAACCACATACGCTGCCTAAGGTCATCTCCAAAGGAAATGTCAAACGTCTATTCAATCATGTCACCAATCTAAAACACCTAAGCATGCTCTATCTGGCATACGGTGGTGGTATAAGGAGTGGGGAGATCGTCCATCTCAAACTCAAGGACATAGACTGGGAACGAAAGCAGATCTGGATCCGAGCAGGCAAAGGCAACAAAGACAGAGTGGTCATGATGGCCAAGTCCATAGAAAGGATCTTAAGAGCCTACATTGGGGAGTATAAGTTGTGCGGTACTTGGTTATTCGAGGGACAGCAGAAAGGAGTGCCCTATACCTCTGGTAGTCTGGCAAAAGTATTCAAAAGAGGATTGGCTAAGGCTGGAATAAGTGAACATTATACGCTACATAGCTTAAGGCATAGCTTCGCTACCCACCTGCTGGATGCGGGTACAGACATCCGATTGATCCAAGAGCTTCTGGGACACAAAGATATTAAGACGACATTGATATATACCCACGTAAGCAACAAGTCCCTGAGAAATATCACCAGTCCCCTGGATAACTTGGATCTAAAAAAGCGGACAAAAGAAGGAGATATGTCGTGATATAAGTAAGTTAGGCAATATTAAAAACTATGAGAATAATACTTAAAGCAATAATTATCATTTCAATATTTGGTTGTAACAACAGACCAAATGACAACGGAATTATAGATTATAGTGAAAATTTAGAATTGAAAGTGATTTTAGAAGAATGGGGAAATAATTACCTCAATAAAATAGATAAGGATTATAAGGCAATTATCAATTTTTCATTAACAGACTCCGATGAGAATTGGTACTTGGATATTAATGACTTAAAATTCACACTCAAAAAAGGGAAGATTGATACTGCAAATTTTAGTTTTAAATCAACATTAAGTCATTATAATAAAATGTATAACGGAAAAATAACAGGTTTAACATCTATGGGACAAGCGACAAGTAAAGACACAATACCGCTTATACCTCAAATTCATAAGGCAGTAGGAAATAGCGAAAACGCATTGAATGACTTTCTTTTCTTTTCACAGCGGTTTTTTAATTCTTCCCCTTATGATAAGGTAGTTTTAAAAGAAGAAAATTCTCGAATAGTTCACGGTGGTCACGCAATACCTCTTTTTTATCAAAAAACAAAAGATATTGGTGTTCGAAGTGCTTGGTATCAAATTAATAAAGGTGAACAGGTTAATGAAATTGGTGATACAAATTCTTTTCCACAATATTTTATTATTACGAAAGGAAATGGGTTTGCTAAAATTGGAAATGATACAATTAAAATAAAACTGAATGAGGCATACTTTATTGCACCTGAAAATGACCACGTGTTTTGGAATGAATCTGAAGAACCATTAAATTTGATTTTTATCGCTTGGGGAAA
>JAJRXG010000224.1 GCA_024276375.1 Bacteroidota bacterium
CTCAGTGTATCTCAGTGTCCTAAGTGGTTCAACAAAGAAATCCGACATACACCTTAACCTCCCTCAGCCTAAGTCCGGCTCACTTCTAGTTTATAAATGAGTACTGAATGATATTGGCGCCCATCTGTAGCGCGACCAATCGTTTTTCAACCGGATCATTATGGACTTCTTGATCTTCCCAACCATCTCCGAGATCACTCTCATAGGAATAAAAACATATCAAGCGTCCCTCCCAGATTAACCCAAAACCCTGTGCGGGTTTATCATCGTGTTTGTGGATTTTGGGAGGACCATTGTTGAACTCAAATTTTTGATGATATATCTCATGATCAAAAGGAAGTTCTACAAAATCTAGTTCTGGAAACACTTGTTTCATCGCAGGACGAATATAGATATCCATGCCATAGTTATCATCAATGTGCAAAAATCCACCTGCGATGAGATATGTCCTGAGATTCTCAGCATCACGATCACTAAAAACAACATTGCCATGTCCCGTCATATGCAGAAATGGGTAATTGAACAGATCTAGACTGCCTACTTCCACAGTCTCGTAACTCGGATCAATGTCCGTTCCCAATTGGTCGTTACAAAAATGAGCGAGATTAGTCAATGAGGTCGGATTGGCATACCAATCACCGCCACCACTATATTTGAGGAGTGCAATCTCCAGATTTTCTCCTGGCAGAATCAAGGACATATTGACCAACTGAAATCCCAGTAGTACAATAGTGACAACAATCCATGGTGTTTTCTTCATAGTGGGTCAAAGTTAGTATTAAATCACTTTACGCGTTACTAGCATTTAGATAAGTACAAGCTACTATAGAAGCAGTTTCTGCCCTCAATCTCGAATGCCCTAGGTTGACTCCGACAATACCATTGTCATGAGCACTAGCTATCTCCGACGTAGTAAAATCGCCTTCAGGTCCGATTAAAATAACGGGAGGTACGCTGGTTTTGATATACTCCCACAGATTTTTGTGCTGAGGGCTGTAATGGGCGATAAAGGATTGGCGATATCCTGTTTGTCCGATGTAGGCATCAAATTCGACTGGCTCATGGATTTTGGGAAGGTGAAATTTCAATGATTGCTTTGCGGCGCTTACTATAATCTTGTGCAGTCGATCCAATCTCAAATGACGCCGTTCGGATCTTGCACAAATCAATGGTGTGATTGACTGAACTCCGATCTCTGTCACTTTCTCATAGAGCCATTCTATGCGAGCCATATTTTTTATGAGCCCAAAGGCCAAATGCGGATGGTGCGGTAGTTTATGAGCGGTACTCGTGAGGATATCGGCGACTACTTCGTTTTTGTTGATGGAGGATATTTGACATTCATAGGAAGTACCTTGTCCGTCCATGACCCATATTCTATCTTCGATCTTTTTGCGTAAGACGCGACCACAATGTCGTGCTTCTTGATCCGTTAACGTGACGGTAGAGCGATCGATCAATGTTGAATAATATAAATTCATCACGTCAAAGATATATACCTTTGTGCGCTGTCGAAAGATAGTGGTTGATCTTTTGCTGCATATTTGGACATATTAGAATTTGAAGTGATAGATTAAGAAATGAGCATTTCAGGGTTTCTTTTCTAGTTTAGAATAAAGTATATGGATGTATTGATTATGGCGACTCAGTTGATAGTATCGCTGTCCATTTTAGTGATTTTGCATGAGTGTGGTCATTTTTTTCCCGCGAGATGGTTTCAGACGCGTGTCGAGAAATTTTATCTATTCTTTGATGCGGGATTTTCATTATTGAAGTTCAAAAGAGGAGATACGGAATATGGCATAGGATGGTTGCCATTGGGGGGTTATGTCAAGATATCAGGTATGATTGATGAATCATTTGATAAAGAGCAAATGGCCGGACCTCCACAACCTTGGGAGTTTAGGTCAAAACCGGCATGGCAACGACTCATTATTATGTTGGGAGGTGTTACGGTCAATTTTATTTTGGCGATCATTTTATTTGCTGGGATACTATTGTATTGGGGGGAGTCTTACATGTCCAATCAGGATGCGACATATGGTATTTCTGTAGAAAAACTGGGTTACGAAGTAGGATTAAAGGATGGGGATAAAATTCTTTCGGTCGGGGGATATGCCGTTGAAAAGTTTGATCCATATGAGGTGTCGAGACGCATCATTATAGAAGGAGCAACGACTATGCAAGTTATGCGAGATGGTCGCAAGATCTCTTTAACGGTTGCTGATTCTACGATGAAAGCCCTTACCAAGTACGAGAATCGAGGGGAAGTATTGTACCGGTTGAGGCTTCCGTTGACCGTGGGAAAGGTAGCACCGGAGATGGAAGCGGAGCGCATGGGTCTCCGAGTAGAAGACAGAATCATTGGTATTAACGGCAAAAGCGCTTATTTTTTTGATGAATTTACAAAGGAGGCACAACGACTTAAGAATCAAAAATCCGAGATAAGTATCATTAGAGACAATGACACATTGACAATGGCGGCGCGATTTGATAGTTTGGGAAGATTGGGTTTTATACCCTATGGGCCGGATCGATATTTTACGGTAAGTACGATGGACTATACAGTAGGGACGGCTCTGAGAGAGGGTGTACTGCGGACATTTGGTTTTATTTCGGATCAGATGAAGGCATTTGGAAAAATGTTTAGTGGCAAGATCAAAGCCTCGGATTCTTTGGGAAGTTTTATATCTATCGGTAAAATGTATGGTAATACTTGGGATTGGAGAAGATTTTGGTCGATGACAGCGATGCTTTCGGCACTCTTGGGATTTCTTAACATTCTACCCATACCGATTTTGGATGGAGGGCATGTGATGTTTTTGTTGTGGGAAGTCATAACAGGCCGAAAACCCAGTGAGAAAGTTATGGAATACAGTACGATGGCCGGATTTGTCCTTATGATTTGCCTGATGATATATGCCGTAGGAATTGATATATTTAGACATATATAGAAGACCGGTTACTATTCAGGTAGGCGTCATTTTGGCTAAAATAAAACACTTTCCCCGGCATATTTTCGCTATTTTTTTTTGCCGTTGCGCTGCTATGCCTCAAAAAATAAGCATCATCTGACAAAAAAACTGCCTTTTTTATCTCAAAAGCACACTCCTGAATAGTAACGAAGGCCGATAATAAATATATTGTTGTGTTATTTGTGAGTCAATTAAGCTTTTATGTGGCAGTAGTTTCATTTCATAGCTATACCTAATACAATTCATCGGGAGTTTATGTCTGACAGACCAATCACAAACACTGCACCTCCTTTTAGCATACATTCTTAAGTGACTTCACCAACAAGAATAGCAAGACTATGACAGATTATTTTGATTTTTTTAATATTCCAAGAGCCTTCAACCTAGATCAACAGGAGTTGCGCCGCAAGTATATATCCAATAGCAAGGCGTCACATCCGGATTTTTTTACACTCGAAAACAAAGACAAACAAGATGCTGTATTGCGTATGTCCACGCTCAATAATGAAGGTTATAACATATTGTCCGACCACAGGAGACTTGTACAACATATCTTGCAACTTGAAGGTATGATGCCGGAAGAAGGAAAGGCTCAAGTGCCGGGAGACTTCTTAATACAAATGATGGATATCAATGAGCGTCTTATGGAAGCACAGATGGATCCCGCAGCGCAAGGACTCCAAGCCATTTTTAATGATCTCGACCAACTGGAGGAGGAGCTTGCACATACCGCCCAATGCGCAAAAGACCAATGGGACGAGGATCACTCCGGATCGTCTCTTGAGACGGTTCGAGACATTTTTCTCAAACAGCAATATCTCAGAAGACTTAGACAACAGATAAAATCCGGGGGCAGTCAACTGTAAACGTATAAAAAAACCTCATTCAGAGATTTGAACGAGGTTTATCTGAGTACCGAAGGCGGGACTTGAACCCGCACGCTATTGCTAGCACTGGATTTTGAATCCAGCGTGTCTACCAATTCCACCACTTCGGCGTATAACGGAGCGCAAATATATAATATACCATACATATGCACGGCCAAAAGTAAAATTATCGCCAAAAGAAAACCAAATCGATATCGAAGATTTTCGAATGCCGGCAATCTTACACTTTGAGATAATTTTCGATCATTTTTTTGCCGATCGTGGTAGCTATGCGATATTGATCTTCTTCACTATGTGCACTGTTAAATAAAACACCCATGATCACCTTGTCTCCCAAGCGCCAGAAATACTTGCCTGCCGCATAACTATATGAACCGTCATCTCCCAGACCTTCGAGCTTTTTAAAATATTCCCTGTCTCCTTCCGGTGTTTGCTCACCCGTCACACGTTTGGCATCTATAAACTTGGTGACGTAGTCGGGATATTCATCACCGAGTGGGTTTTTCATAATCTGAAGCAATATTCCGGCATTGTCCACTTCATAATCAGACCATTTGAAGAAGGTAGAGCTTTGTGTGGCACCGGGGCCACTCTGAGAAGCATCTTTGATCAGAATTTCATTCACTTCCTTGCCCAGAACTTCGGCTATTTCTTCAATGGGCACTAGAGTAGTTGTGGAAACTAAAATAGCTCCTCGTTTAGCAATGACGGCATCTATGTTAAGATCCTGACCGATGGGGTTTTTAGCTGTCGGTGGAGTAAAAGGGCCTACGAGTTCCGTCCCTTTGGTTCCACATCCATTGCCATTGCAAGCCATCATCCCAAAGAGCAGGAATACGATTATATACTTTGCTAAGTGATTCATCATAAGTTTATTGTTGGCTACAAATTTATATTACTTCTTCTTCATAAACTCAATTATAGCCAATAGATTAAGGTATTGTGTTCTTTATCTGTTCTTTAAGTTATCATATCCTAATCGTGCCTTTCTATTTATCAAAGATCTTAAAGTTGATGGCTTCTACTTCCTTTTGATATTCCAACCAATCTCCGGTCAAATATTCCTGAACGAGCGCACTGACTTCCTCCAATTTACTCCGGGCTTTATCAATGGCGATTTGGGCATTTGGGCCGGGTGCACCATAAGACGAATACACATAGTGTCTCGCTCGCCCTTGTATAGCCATCAGAGTCTTAGGATTTCGTTGAATGCCTTTTTGATTTTCTTTATCAAAAAACAATAGCTCCAATTCTTCCAATCTCTTTTTATGCGTTGTGTTGAGCTTTTGGATATGA
>JAJRXG010000225.1 GCA_024276375.1 Bacteroidota bacterium
ACAAATCCAGAACAGATCGGCAACGAGGAGATGGAGTTTTTGAGCAGAGTATCGCCGCCCTACTACGACTCAACAAGGTGGGCTATGGCATCCAAGGCAGTGATCTAATACTAGATCTTGTGTACAATCCTTCCGGTGCATTTATGCCTGGAGCGCAATGCGAACTGGAAGCCGAATTCAAGAGGCAATTAAAACGCAAATACAATATCTCCTTCAATAGTCTCTATGCCATCACCAATCTCCCGATCAGTCGATTTTTGGATTATCTGCTCGAAAGTGGTAACTATCATTCTTACATGAGCGAACTAATACAGGCCTTTAATCCAGATACACTCGCGGGCGTCATGTGCCGTAACACATTATCAATCAGTTGGGACGGTTATGTCTATGATTGTGACTTTAATCAAATGTTGGATCTCAAAATCAACCATCAACAACAACATATTGACGATTTAAATCCGGATCAAATACTGAATAGAGAGATCGTTCTCAACCAACATTGCTATGGCTGCACTGCCGGATCCGGGAGTAGTTGCGGCGGAGAAATAACCTAAAAGCCATTGTTTGACAATGTCCCAAAACTCCACTAAAAGATTACTATTCAGGAGGGTGCTTTTGAGATAAAAAAAGGCAATTTTTTCGTCAGATGACACTTATTTTTTGAGACATAGCAGCGCTACGGCGAAAAAAGCAGCGGAAAATAACGGGAAAAGTGTTTTTTATAGCCAAAATGACGCCTACCTGAATAGTAACACTAAAAGTCTTTTTTCCTTGCAACGGATATGATTCTTAATAAAGGAAGAATAACCCATACGGACAAGATAGAAACCGCAATAATCATCCCCATAGATGTACCAAAAAACCTTTGAAATACTGCTCCGGTGTAACCTAAGAGCGCTGAGATGTCCAGTTTGAGTAGAATTAAAATGCGGGACAAATCAATGGGATTAAATATCACTGCAGCTAAAGCAAAATTGTCAAGCGGATAATCACTATACTGCATCATGACAATCATAATCAGGCCATCATAAATCACCGCCATGACTAACCACAATAAAATTGCAAATCCAAACCCTTTAATCTTATCATTGAAGGTGAGTGCTATATTGTATGCAAGAGCGACAAAAATAAAAGTAAGAAAAGCACCAATAAACAACAATGAAGAAAAATTCCATACAGCCGCAGAACGTGTAACCCCGTATGCAATAAACGGAATACCCAAACCAACGACTAAGCTCAAACTTAGAGATATAACAATCCCCAAATACTGCCCTACAAATATAGTGCTGCGCTTTAACGGCTGAGACAACAACAACTCTGTAAATTCTCGTGATGTATAATAATACATGATCCCAAACACAGTACCGATCAAGGGAGTAAGCACGATGATAATATTCAACAAGGTAATGATTGCTTTGTTGACATCACTATTTAAAAAGAAAAGTACAAAGCCCAGAATCAAATAAAACAAAAAATAAATATAAGACCAGCGACTACGCATCAAATCATAAAAACTGTATTTTAATATCTTGATCATATCCTCTACTGATTAGTGTGTATTGAATATTGTTATGGAGTTAATAGTACTCCTTTTTTAAAATAGTAGCAATCGCATGTTCGAGATTGCGCTGACCAGTTTGGGATTTCATTTCATCAGCAGTACCATTGAAGTAAATCTTACCATCCAACAAAAAGACGACGCGGTCAGCAATCTCATCAACCAAATTCATAATGTGCGTGGTGATCAATATGGTCTTGCCCCTATCCTTTTCCTTGCGCAACAATTCCTTGAGATATATGAGTGCGACAGGATCCAATCCCGTAGTAGGTTCGTCTAATATAATGAGCGGAGCATCAAACATAAATGTCAATAGAATATTGACCTTCTGCCTTGTACCTCCGGACAAATTTCCCAATTTTTTGTCCAGAAATGGTTGCAATCCAAACTTCTCAACAAGATCCAATTCTTGGGCAGATTGAGATCTGAGATTTTTAATCATGTAGATTAATTCGATGACCTTAATGTTTTGCGGAAAATTGGCAATCTGCGGAAGGTAAGAGATATGGTTTCTATAATTCCATTTTCTCAAAATGGAATCGCCATTTATTGAGATATCGCCTTTCTGTGGGATAACCATACCCAAAATACATTTTATTAAGGTAGTTTTTCCCGATCCATTAGGGCCCAGAACAGCAAATATTCCACTTTGATCAAATGATAAATCTATACCTTCTAAGACTGATACTTTACCAAAACTCTTATATAGCTGTCGTATTTCTACCATACTATTGGTTTCATGATCGGATGATTATCTACCAATGCATCGGGAGTAAATATTGGAGATACTTTTTCGGAAAAATTGATGATATCAATGAACAAGCTCCTCATGAGAATAATGGTCTCCGGAGTCCGGTTGACAATAAAGGAAAACAATTTGACGGGGCGATATGGAACATCACCAATACCATTTCTATCAAGATCATACCCGACATACTCACTCCAATAGTTGCCATCAAAACGATTGTCATTGAGTCTGCCATTATACGCCAGATCAAATGCATTGAAGTTGAAATTATTGTATTCAAATACATTGGCGTAACAACCTCCCGTGAATTTTAAAGCCCATCCATTGCGGACAAAATGGTTGCTTCGATATCTGATACGATTGCAACCATCAATATTGATACCCGTAGTATTCTGTTCGAAATAATTATTTTCAATTGTAGCATCATTGATTTCTTTTAACAATAGTCCGTAAGAAGCCATCCCCCAATTAAAATGAAAAGTATTGTGATGCATATCGATAAACTTAGAATACATAACAGCTACCCCTGCGCCATTGGTTCTAAACTCATTGTGGTGATACTCATTGTGATCTGAAAACATAAAGTGCAATCCATACCGGATGTTATCAATACTATGGTTGTCGGATATAACGCTCTTCTTTACAAATTCGAGATATATGCCGTCCCGCATCCCATATATTTTGTTTCTTTCAATCCGTATATTCTCACACTTCCATACGTGAATACCATTGCCGGAACTCGATTCATCACGCGCTTGACCTTGTATATGATTGTTCTCAATGATACCATAGGAAGATCTATGTATTATAAAAGCATAAAACACATCTTCAAAATAATTGTCCTTGACTGAGAAGTTATTGCAATGAGACAAAAACACTCCTGCGATCTCCTTGACATAACTCATGCCAACATTTACAAATTTGAATCCAGAAATTATAAAATTGTCCGCCTCTACAGCAAAAATACTTTCTTGCTTGTTTTCACCATGGAGGATAGGAAGGTCCTTCCCAATAATGACTAGTGATCGATTAACAAATATCTCGGTCTCTTTATAAATCCCCTTTCGAACCGTGATCGTATCTCCATCTTTGGCCTTCTCGATAGCCGATTTGATTGTGATGTAATCGCATGACGCACAGACATCGAAGGTCTCTGCATGAGAGACGACACTTAATGTCAGAAAACAAAAAAGAAATACCTTCATATGCAATGATACCGTCAAGTTAGTAAAAATTTTATTTTTTCAATGCTCGTTTGATGCCCTCCCAATCATATAATTCACCACCACTCTGTACTACAACGATACTCGCATCATCCCTGGTTTTAAATGCCGAAAGATTTGCACCCATTGGACTTTTAATACGCGCACTGATCAGATAGGTTGCTTCTCCTGCATTCACAAGGTTGCCGGGGTCATTAAAATCCGCCACAAGGATAAAGGCCAATTGTTGCTCGAGATCATTCTCCATGATGTCCCAAATCAAACACTCAATGGCATCAAAAACATAGACCCTCCCCTTTTTGGTTACATACTCCGCAGCATGCGTTCTATCAACTACTGTCATGTCACAATGATGACAATGATCCAGTCCATAATTGATCTCCTTAGGCTTGACCTCACAAGCCATCAACAAGACAAATAGAACA
>JAJRXG010000226.1 GCA_024276375.1 Bacteroidota bacterium
ATAGAATATTGCTTGCACACAGAACCAAATTGGAGGTACTAAGCGAAATAGAATTCCGTTGGTCAGGAGAATTTGAGAAGGATGAAGGGGAAGTATTTATTAATTCTACCAATGATGGTGTTTTTGGTAGGATTATATATCTGGATAAAGTATATAAAATTGAAGATATTGGCGATGGAAAATCTCTTTTGCTCAAATATAGCAATGATATTTTCACTACAGAGGAATGTGGATTAATTGACCTTTCAGAAGATGGACTATTGAAGGATGAAGGAAAACGAACATTGAAGAATCATTGCAATAGTATGCCCATTAGAGTAGGAGTAATGTTTACCCAAAACGCCCAAAATACGGGTTTAAATATGAATAATATTGCACAAACTGGTATTAGTGATTTGAATACTATAGTCACTAATTCAGGATTGACATCACATGATGCCCGGTTTGTACTTGCCGGTGTTCAGCAGCTTAATGGGTTTAACGAAACATTCAATGATGCCTGTGGCGATGCCGTACTAATTCGTACTAATAATAATGTGGCGAATTTTAGACAAAATGTATTGGCCGATGTTATCGTACTCTTAACAGATGGGGATTATGGGGGAACTATAGGTTGTGTTGGGACGGTCGCGGCCATAGGAGGAAATGCAGGAAACGCATTTGCTGTGGTTCAAGCAGATGAAGCAAATGCGAGATTTAGCTTTGGGCATGAGATTATGCACCTTATTGGTGGTAGGCATCAACAATGTAATGTTTGGTTGAGTACTGGTTGTGATGACACTCCAGGGTTTGAACACGGATGGAATTATCGTACGGGGTGGTGGCCATTCAGAAAAGAAAAGACGACGGTGATGCATCAGCTAAGAAATGGTTGGACGAGACAAAGAGAACTGTCCAATCCTGATATTCATGGTCGTGTGAATCTCAATGACAATGCAAGAATGATTGAAGATAACGCTTGTAATGTATCCAATTATTTTCCCAATCCACTTTCAGGATCAATATCTGGACCATTAGCATTGAATGCTTATCAGACAGGAACTTGGACTGTCAATGTTCAAAATTGTAGTGGAACTACTAATATTAATTGGGAGTATAGTTTCAATGGTTGGTCTTATTCATTTGGGGGTACTGGAAACTCCTTTTCCTTTAATATTTTGAATAATCAAATGATGTATTTGAGAGTAAGTATAATATGTTCGGATGGACAGACCATTACTCTATTTAGAACAATATATCAAGACAATAATAACTACATTGTTCGGAAGAAAGAAAAAGAAACCAAATCAAATACCAATGAAGTATCAGTGTCTCGGATGTCTTTTTTTGCAAGTGACGTCAAGGTATACCCTAATCCTACCATATCGGAATTTTATATCGAGTTTGATGTTATAAGGGATAGTGAATATACGGTTTCACTTGTTGATATGGTTGGACAAGTATTATCCCAAAAAAAAATATATGCTGGATTCTCAGGCAGATACAATATAAAGTTTATCCCCCCTCAAGAAGCCTCTATGATGAATTACATTATAATTTATGATGGAAAGAAAATTAAAACAAAAAAGGTATTTATACATGCGAATAGGCCGTAGATATTGGTGTCTGATACTTGGATTCGTATTTTTTACGGAGTGTTCAGATAAAGAAACAAATCCAGATTGGTGGTTATTTGACTATTGGGGCGAAATCACTGCAATAAAGAATAATGAAAGTTTAGAAAGAGCATTTATAATTGGTTATGGTCACCCTTCTGATACAATGCTTCAGCACTCTGGTCTTGGAATAGGTATAGATATTTACAATGAGTTGAATACTGAAAGTGAAAGCCTAACCTTTATACAGATTCCATGTGAAATAGGGAAGTATGATTTGGTTTCATCGGATCCTAATTTTACTGACTTGCCTATTGTAAGTTACCTAACTATAGTAGGAGGCGATGTTGCAGGTGATGTATATAAAGTAGATACTTTAAAGGTTAATGTTATTGAAATCACTGAGTTAACGGACGACAATGAAGTTTACGGAACCTTTGAGTTGAATATGTTTCGTGATACTTCAAGGCCACCAGTTTCGAGTAGATCACTTGATACTGTACGGATTACGGAAGGTTATTTTCACACAAGACTTACAACCCGCTGAATGAATCTGTGGTTACCCCCTTTCTTAGGACAATAAATTAAGAATATTAAGATAATATGTCGATACCAGTTATTCACATTTCAATGCCCCAAAATCCCCAAAGATTTTGAAGGGTGTTGGAATGTGGTAAACTTGATGGAATCCTTTACAATGCCGATCTCAAGCCGCTACTTTTAGCCGCTCAATATATACATCCATGGGACGTTGGTTATTTATGGATGAATGTCTGCGTTCTTGATTATAATATTTGGAGTACTCGGTGAGTAAGCCATATATATTCTTTCCACCTTCTGGTGGGTTCACATATACTTTCTCGTATTTCACACTTCTCCATAAGCGCTCTATAAACGCATTGTCTGTTGCCCCTTCCTTTGCCATTGCATAATATTGCAGCATTGCCCCTCGAATATCGCAAGCTGACCCCTCTAAAATGAACCCAAGCGAAAAGTATACCAGTTGTAAAGATCAATTGGTATGAGTAGAGATATACTGATTACGACAGGCATATGCACACACATTACAGAATATTCCATATGTTAAAATGCCCCCCCCCATTTGGTTTTTATCAAGAAAATGCTATATATTGCAATCGTTAGACATAATCTATCGTCCTGATGATATGTTTAGACATATGCCACTAACCACGGCAGCGGATGAAGAAAGAGATGTCCCCCACACCTCTGAAGTATCTTCCGTACCTAGCATAAATCCGCATCCCATGCTCTATAGCATAGAGGATGCCCGAAATACAAAAAACGCATTACTGGCTGTGAAGCGGTGAGATCGCTCGCGACCAAAAGAGATAATTGCACACCAACTTCATCTGTCAACGGATGGATGTAGAGGGAGTGTTGATTTAGCTTCAAGTACACAAAGCCTTGATTGTTGATCTTGCGATGGTGTAGTAGCACATATAATCCGAATAGTTTTTTTCGAGGAAGTTCTACTATGTCAAGCACAAAACAATCAAGGTTGAAATAAAAAAA
>JAJRXG010000227.1 GCA_024276375.1 Bacteroidota bacterium
TGCTTTTTTGTCTCCACCTTCTTTTCTTGGTGTTTCTTTGATGAAAGATGCCTTACTTTTGGCTCTGTTTTAACTCAAAAAGGATCTCATGTCGCTCTTTATAAAATCATTTTTTATGCCGCTCGCTTGCAGCCTGTTTCTTGTTTTGGCCAAGGGTCAGCAACCAATCGATACGGTAAGTTATAGTATCGGTATGAGCATCGGACAAAAACTCTTGAGTCAAGGCGCCGGCGAACTCAATTATGAGAGTTTTGCACGGGCCATACAAGATGTTATGGAAGGCCAGACTCCGCTGTTCAATCAACGTTTTAGTGATAGTCTAAACTACATATATTTTCAAGCTCAACGAGACCGTCTGGTCGCCCTTCAGAAAGAAGAAGGTGTACGTTTTTTAGCGGTCAACGGTCAGCGACCAGAGATAATAACCACAGAAAGTGGTCTGCAATATGAAGTTCTTGAACTCGGAGAAGGGCCAAAACCCACAGCAGCTAGTATTGTTACTGTACATTATGAAGGCAAACTGCTCAATGGGAAGATCTTTGATAGTAGCATTCCTCAAGATCAACCGTTGACTCTTGCTGCCAACAGGTTTATTAAGGGCTTTTCCGAAGGGCTTCTCCTGATGAGCAAGGGTGCTAAGTTCCGATTCTATATTCCACAGGATCTTGCCTATGGTAGCCGAGGTGCGGGCAAAGCCGTTCCTCCATATGCCGCTTTAATTTTTGAGGTAGAATTGCTGAGTTGGAAGTAAGCCCTTTTTGTCTTTCTCAGTAGGTTATCGTATAACTAATAGGAGCGTGGGCTTCTTCTTGGGGGGAAGCCTTCACAATACGATAAACATAGGTCGCTGGTAGTTGTGAAGCAGTATTCTGTTCTTTTAACACAGGGTTGATTTTAAAATGAATATTTAGCGTTTTATGAAACAGGATTTTTCCCTTTCTCATTTTCTTGTCAACTTGCCATTGCATCTTTTTTGCAAGGCGTATGGCTTCTTCATCGCATCCGTCTCCTACTGATTTTAATATTTGAGTGCCCACAACACTCCCTTTATAATCAATATCTATCTTAATACGCACGACCCCTTCTGTTTTCATTTTAAGCGCAGCCTTTGGATAGTTCAGATTGTCTGTGACAAATTGTTTAAATCCTGTCCTTCCTCCCGGAAAAACAACTTTGGGAAGAAAATTTGTTGCTTTTTTCTTTCGTTGCATTGACCAAAGGTAGGCGTTCTATCGTTTATTTATTCTTTCCTTAAGAATTCTTAACTCTTCAAGAAGCTATCTTTGTTCATACGCGTTTTACTAAATAAATAACGTCATGCCAAAACTAAGCTTATTGTTTTTTCTGCTTCCCCTTTTTACCCTAGCTCAAACCAAGAGCACCTCCAAAAGCCTTTCTGTCACTATAGACCAAAAGGATGATAGCCAACGGGAAATCATAATCACCTCTATTGTCAATGGTGATGAGAAGGTTTTCGAATGGTCTGACGAAGGAACAGTTCCTGACAACATCAAAAAACAGTTGGAAGAAAACAACATCGATCTTTCTGTTGTCTCGCATTTTAATGACAATGATGTGGAGATTCTTTCTGAAGAAAAGGAATCTTCTTCTATGACTAGAAAAATCATTGTGAAACGCATAGAGGGAGATGGTGTGAAAATCATGGAATGGAATGGTGATGGCGAAATGCCCGTCGAAATGGAAGTGATTCTTGAAGAAATCGACCTCGATTTGGATGACTCTCATGATCAGCACCATCGAATCAAAGCAAAGCGGAAAAAAGCATACCAGCGGGCTATGAAACAAGGAATGAGAAAAAATAGTAAGGAGAGAATAAAGAGGAAGAAATACGCTGTTGGAGAGGAAGACTCTAAGAGCTCTTCTTTAGAAGAAAACAAAGCTTTTTTTTGGAATCTTTTGGGATCAAACCGTCAACCCAACGCCTATATGGGCTTACACATCTCTTCATCGGAACAGGGAGCCTCTGTTGAAAAAATTCAAGAAGATAGCCCGGCTTCCTCCGCTCAATTAAAAACCGGTGATGTCATTCTACGCCTCAACGGCGCACGCATAAAATCTCAAGAAGATATTCTCTCGCTTTTGGAGTATTATGAACCCAACGATCAGATTGAATTGTTGATTCAAAGAGAGGGGAAAGAAAAAAAGATCAAATTAACGCTTGGTCAACGACCTGAAAGTTTTAGGTTATAAGGTTATGTTTGACGCCGCATTATCGTTATGATAATTCCCTTTCTTTTGATCCTGAAAAATTAAAAGAAAAACAATAAATAAAATCATCGCTTACCGTATTTAGCCAAGCCAGACATAATACCTGCAACACAGGTTTTTCCCGTGCTATGTACACACAATATTCAATCCGCCATCATCAAGGATAGTTCCATCCTCATTGCTAATGATCGTCCATACGGGTACACCATAACGCTTGCTATATTTTTCGTTTTTCTTCTTATTGATCGCTTGGGCTTTTTTTACATAGACGGCATTAGATCGATAGGAGGCAGGTTTGATTTGAAGGGCTCCCAAGAGTCTATTGTGGCAATGTATGGTATAATCGATAGCATGATTAAAATCTGACCACGGGGTGGAAGATTTGAAAGCACATTGAGGATATAGCAGGTAGAGCCGCTGTATGGTATTGTATTCTCTGACATGACCATTCCAAGTATCGATCAGCACACGTTGTAGGAAAATTTTTGTTCCAAGTCTTTGTGAGATATGGATATTTGAAAGCTTTAGGTGGTAGAGAAAATAACGGACTCTCAGATCGATGAATTCCCATGAGCGCCCATATTCGAAATTTAGGGTTTGGATCGATTTGGGAAGGTTATAAATGACGTGTAAGTTGTCATGTACTGCTTCAAATTGACGCAACCAATGGTGATGGTCGTAATTATGGAGAGCGTCTACTAGAAGGTCTCTTTCCTCTCCAGACTCAAAGTAATAGGTGAGCCATTCGCTGAAAGAATTATAAAGCGAATGTTTTATTAAGCTTGAGGTGTATCCTATACTCCAGGGATGATTGATTTTACACCTGTTCCAGATTTCATTGGTGCGGGCAAGCTCTTTTTGAGAGACCAAAGGTTTTTCAGATTGAAGTAGCATCAAGATAAGATACAACAATTGATTGAAGATTCAAACGAAGCGGGTATTGCTTAGGATGTATAGATATACGAGTACTTAGCTTACTTTTATGCTTATGAAACAAGGACAATTGCTTTTTCTATTCATAGTGCTATTGATGGCATGTAAACCTCAGACAAAAGAAGGCGAAACTATAGATACCCCAACTTTGGAGCTCAAGGAGGGAATCCCCTTGTTAATCGGTACTTATACTCGTAAGATGGGACATGTCAATGGGAAAGCCAAGGGAATCCATTTGGCATATCTTTATAAAGGAAAGGTGTCTATTTCCAAAACTTTTGAAGCAGGACCCAATCCTTCTTATATCGCTACACATCCCTTGAAAGATTTTATCTATGTCGTAAATGAAATAGGTGGAACAGAAGAAGAACCTAAGGGCTTATTGACAACATTGGCTATGGATTCTACGATGCATTTTAAGATCATCAATACGAGATCATCAGAAGGAGTTGATCCATGCTATGTATCCGTCAATCAAATAGGTACACATGTTCTTGTAGCCAATTATAGTTCGGGAACAATTTCAAGTTTCCCCATAGCATTGTCAGGGATGACGGGAAGAAGTAGTGACGTCGTTACTCTGAAAGGATCTGGACCTCATGATAGACAGAAGAGCCCACATGCTCATTTTATAGCAGAAGCTTCAGATGGTCTGGTATATGTCGCAGATCTTGGCACAGATAGTATCCATGTTTACAAATTGAACGGAGGTCAATTGATACCACATAAGTATCAGTTTAAAGTATCTTCAGGTGCCGGGCCTCGGCATTTGGCTTTCCATCCAAAGCAAGCAGTACTATATGTGGTCAATGAACTCAACAACACAGTAGAAGTGTGGAGGCAAACTGAGGATGCACCATACCAACAACTTCAAACCCTAAGTACAGTAGAACCCAAAGACAAAAGGGAAGGATACTGTGGAGCTATTAAAATCACTCCCGATGGAAAGTATCTCTATGTATCCAATCGCGGTATAGTGCATAGTATCTCATCGTTTAAAATACTCCCATCGGGACAGATAGAGTATATCGGAGCGGTAACAACATTGGGCGAGATCCCCAGAGATATTGAGATTGACCCAACGGGGCAGTACCTCCTCATTGCCAATCAAAACAGTGATAACATCGTAACATATAAGATTGATACCTCTACGGGCGAACTCTCACAGCCAAGGGTTACTCAAGGAGTCATGACTCCCGTATGTATTAGGTTTTTGTAGTACTCTTTAAGAGCTGATGTGGCTTCACAGGAAGCTCAAGCATTTCATCCTCCAATCGTTGCCATAGACTCGTCTATGAGATTGCTTCGAAGCTGTTGCGCCTCCCAACCATCTTTAGCTTTGTGAGCAAGTGCAGATTCCAATGCCCCGACAAGATCCGCATCACTTGCTCCTACCCTCATCAGATCTCGGAGGTTCATAACACCTTGATCATAGAGACACGTCTTGAGTGTACCCGTTGGCGTGATTCTTATACGATCACAGCTTCCGCAAAAAGTGCGAGAGAAGGAAGCAATGATTCCTAGTGTTCCTTTGTACCCCTTTACTTGATATTGGATGGCAGTCGCCGAAGAAGGAGAGGGGATGTGATCGATGGTGGGATAGGATTGTTTGAGTAATTCTAAAATCTGAATGTGATTGATGACATCATGTCCCTGCTCATTTTTACTCCCGTTAAAAGGCATCTCTTCGAGAAACCGCACTGCAATCGGAAGTTCTTTGGTTAATTCAACCATTGATACGAGGTCTTGGAGATTGTGGTCTCGCATGACGACCATATTGATTTTAGTTGTAATCTTGTACCGTTGCAACAAGTCAAGGGTTTTGAGTACTTGGGGCAATTCATCCCTTCGGGTGATCTTATAAAACCGATCTCTGTCTAGGGTATCAAGGCTAAGATTCACAGATCCGATACCGAGTATCTTGAGTTGCGCGATATGCTCATGCTGAAGCGTCCCATTGGTGGTGATGTGCCAGGATTTGATGGTATCAAGTTTACTTATGTTTTCTAACAAAAGCATTAAATCTTTTCGCAAAAAGGGCTCGCCGCCTGTTATTCTAACTTTTTCGACTCCTTGATCTCCACAGATACGTACTATACGGAGCATCTCTTCATAAGTCAGGAGATCCTTGCGAGAGACATAGGAGATCCCTTCTTCCGGCATGCAATAATGACATCGCAAGTTGCATCGATCCGTCACTGCGAGACGCAGATATCGGATGGGTCTGTTGTGATTGTCATATAACATAGGATGAAGGTAGAATAAAGCAAGCGTTTGTGTACTCCAAAACTCAGGATAAATTGTATTTTACAGACACCTAGTGTTATGACCACCGGAATATACCACCAATGTAAGCTATCTGTCATAAGTCGTTGAAATCTAAATGTGATATAGGTTTCTCCAAATCGTCATAGCCCTACCCCGAAAGACTCAGAGAAAACAATAGTCGTGTCTTTCTATACCCTGCCAAAAATCGTCAGGACTATAGGTCAACGCGGTATTGTTAACCCTGACTCAACCTGAATGACAACGATTAGAGCCAAGAGGATTCTCTCTATGATCACATTGGCAATGTGCTTATCAATTGTGGTAGGCCAAAAAGCTAGTGATCAGAGATCAACGGATTTTGTGTTGATAGATATGGGAGAGGAGCGACCCCGGCTGTTTTTTGACGAAATCAACAGATTGCTCAGAGAAGCACCGGATCGGTTGAATACCGGCTTATTGGATCGAAGAACCGAGGGCATTGCAGTAGCATTGCGCAAGACACAGATCACTCGCGAGCCGATATCCGGGATCTTGTATTATCAAGGTATCATCAAAGGAAAGCCCAAAAGTCTGGTCACACTCGCGATCAAGAGAGATGGAATCAAGAGTTTGATTTCAGATACTCAAGGCAATTACACCATTGGTATGTCAATAGACAAACCCTTAAAGATTAAAAAACAGAAAAGAAAACAAAGCACAAATTGGGCTTGTGAAACCAATACAATTAGTAATAGTGTAAGGGAATCAAAGAAAGCGACAAAATTCATAGAAAAAACCCTTGATAGAGATACACTGGGTGTTTTTTTTGTGTGTGATTATGATCTCTACTTGAGCTTTGGTGCTTCAAGGCAAGCTGTTCTGGATTACGTCTATGATATGTTTAGCCAAGTTCAAGCGCTTTATATCAAGGAAGATATCGTTCTCATAATTGAAGATATTGATATTTGGGAGACTCCCGATCCTTATGACAAGACGAGCAATGCTGCCACCTTATTGAGTTTTAGAGAAACAATAGGAACGGATTATCCCGCTCATTTTGCCCATTTGTTGTCGGCAAAAGAAACCTCAGGGGGAATAGCTTTTATCAATGGCCTTTGCAATAGAGATTACTCCTATGCTATGAGTATCGTCAATGCTTATATCGCATCTGAAGGAGAGTATAGTTGGGATGTACATGTTGTTGCACATGAATTGGGACATAACATGGGCTCTCAGCATACACATGAATGTGCTTGGGGTCCAAATGGCACTGATGCCATCGATGCTTGCGGGGGTCCGGAAGAAGCATGTATCAATGCACCCATCCCTCAAGAGGGAGGAACAATCATGAGTTATTGTAACACTGCATCTGTGGGAGTGAACTTTAGTTTGGGATTTGGAAAGGAACCCGGAGACCGAATGCGATCCACTATCGCCCAATGTCGTACCTATCCTGGACAAATTTGTGCCGAAGCCTTGGTCTTGAGTGAGAATGGATCTGTGGTTACAGAACCCATTATCTCAGGCCGGGGAGCCAATAGCGGACAAGCAACCCATGCACGGTGGTATCGATTCATACCACCTAATGACGGCAAGATTGACATCAGTAGTTGTAATCAAGGCATTGATACTCGTCTATTTGTTTATTCGGGTTCTTGTCAAGATTTGACACTATTGGACAAGAGCGATGATGGCTGTCTTAGTGGAAATGGATACAATTATGCTTCGCAGATAATCGGACTCCCCTTGCAACGGGATTCAGCCATCTATATAGAATGGGATGATCGGTGGAGCAATAAATCTTTCGAATTTAATATCACATTCAAAGGTGATACCATCGAGCCTTGTTATAATGAAATACAAGATGGAGATGAAACGGGAATAGATTGTGGAGGTTCATGTGTACCCTGTCCAACGCCATGCAATGACAATGCTCCACTACCGATGTTGATAGATAGCACAATCCTATATATTTCTCAAGACATTGTCACATATGATGGCGCCATTATATCTCCTGCCATGTTGCATATCATATCACAAGAAGGCTTGGAGATCGGCGTAGGTTTTGTATTGCAAGCAGGTGGCCAGTTAGAAACCGATATAGAAAACTGTAATAAATAAAAGATTGCTCTATCTTGCTGAGGAAGTTGTTGGTGCTAAAGAGATTGGTGCAGAAGAAGAGGTCTCATTTTAACCTCTATTTCTAATGACTTCATATTGTAAATCAATAAGAAGAATGTGACGCTCACTATTGTTTCGTATGGTATAGCAAGAGATATCCTTGGAGGAGCAGAGATGTCCTGGCAAGTAGAGGTCAGTACAATAGGAGATTTAAAACAAGCTTTGGTCGTGCGATATCCGGATTTCAAGAAGTTAGTAAAGTTTTCATTGGCGGTTGATGAAGCCTATCAAGACGATGCTTTTGAACTAAAGGATGGAGATGAAGTCGTCGTTATTCCTCCGGTTAGTGGGGGATGAAATATGGGAGATGGGCAGGATAGAGATATGCATTGTTGATGAACCATTGGATGTAGCGCATTGCCGTAGGTACGTTGATGATCCCTCGGCAGGGGGGCAAGTGGTATTTGTCGGTACGGTGCGCAATCAGACAAAAGGCAAGGAAGTGATCAGACTAGAGTTTGAATCCTATGTACCGATGGCGTTCAAAGAACTCCGCAGAATAGCCGATACCGCAGTTGAGCGATGGGATGTGTCAGCGATCGTGATACATCACCGGATAGGTGTACTCGATATCGGGGATATTGCTGTTGTCATCGCAGTATCTACACCACATAGAGACAGGGCATTTGTAGCATGCAGATATATCATCGATATGTTGAAACAAACTGTTCCCATCTGGAAAAAAGAAGTTTTCAAAGACGGAGCGGTCTGGGTGGCCGCACATCCCTAGAGACAAGGGAGGCTCTTTATGATGAGTTCTTAAACACATATGAGGACAGAGGCGGATCGGAGCAATATCCTATTTTATCCTATTTGTTATACACACACAAATCCACATAAACAAAAATAGTTTATAGAGATAGCTACCTTCGTGAGATATGATGAACCCTATCATTATAGCGGGATTTGGACGTTCTGGGACAACATGGCTCTCTGACATTATCTCTAAGTCGTTGGGAGGCTTGATTCTGTTTGAACCCTTTCACCCCGAAGTATGTCGAGATGCTAAGAAACTAATATATCAGATTAACAGTAAGGAGACCGTTGATTTAGCAGCATCACAATGGATAACCACTAACCAGAAGCAGGTATTAAATCGGTGGTTGCTTCGCAATCACCTACGTCCTCCGATACAGAAAATCCCCCAAACATATATAGACCAAATATGGAATGAATGCACAATTATTGGGTTTAAGACGATAAGAATCAACCATACTCTATCTCTTATTAAGAAGAAGTGGCCTGCATCAAGACTCATATATATCATACGTCATCCCCTGGCTGTAGTTGCTTCTCTACAACAACGACCCAATTTCTGGAAAGAATTTGGGTGGGAGTGGCACTATGAGCAGTTTATCTCTGCTCTTAAACATAGCACACACCCCAAAAGAGATTCTTGGATAGAACAGGCCAATGATCTTCGTACGATGAATGAAAGAGTCGTATATCTGTGGACGGTATCACAATTGTTGTCTTTAGAACAAGTTGATAATTGCGGTGGTCTCATTATCAGGTATGAAGATCTATACCTTGAGCCATTTGCCAAAACCAGAGAACTTCTCCAATATTTAGATCACTCAGACCGATTGGTACATCCATCTTATATTTTTGAACCATCGATGACGACCTTGAGGACTTTTCACAATAGTGCTGCCGCAAATTTTGAGAGCACAAATAAACTTCCAGAAGTGTTCTGGGAGCACGTATTACGTCCACAAGAAGCAAAACGGTTGATAGAGATTGTTAAGACCATAGGAGGAACAAACAGCCACATAGCAAGTTATCTTCGATTAGGTAGTATATAACCAACAAAGTGCTTTTTGGCAAAGGTGTTGAGATAAGCCAACGATTCAATACCTTTGCACCAATGAGTGAGGATATGACAGAAACACAAGATGAGTCAACAGAGAGGTTGGATTTATACATAGAGGCATTGGTTTTTGCTGCGCAGTATGCCTTGAACTTGAATGAACTGCGAAAAGTATTGCAAGAGACTTTTGGGCAAAGTTTTTCTAAGGATATTGTCGCCAAAAACATACGGCAGATTCAAGATAAATATGGAGCCGAAGAGCATGCCATACAATTGGTGGAGATAGCCGGAGGATATCTTTTTATGACAAAACCACAGTACCACAAAATCATCGGAGATTTTTTGAAGATGACCTCCAAGAAAAAACTCACCAAGGCTGCTCTAGAGACCTTGTCTATTGTCGCTTACAAACAGCCCATACCGAAATCAGAAATAGAATCCATTCGTGGCGTTGCCTCAGATTACAGTGTTCAAAAACTTCTGGAGAAGGAACTTGTTGAGATTGTAGGAAGACATGAAGGCCCAGGAAGACCTCTTCTCTATGGGACAACCATCAAGTTTTTAGATCACTTTGGTCTTAAAAACACCAAGGATTTGCCCAAGCTCAAAGAAATTACTCCTGTAGAGGACACGATAGGTCTTCCTACAGAAGAAGAATAAAGCAATTAATTATGGACAAGCCCCTCGTCAACAGAGTCGCCAATAGTGGAATACAAACTATCAACCTCGAACAATTTTATCCAAACGTTGAGTTTGAGGAGATTGATATCAAAGATTATTTGTTCAAGGGATTAATCTTGCGGGAAAAGGAGTTTCGCCAAGAGCTCAAATCAATGGATTGGTCTCATTACAAAAACAAAGTACTCCTCTGCTATTGTTCTACGGATGCTATTATTCCCATTTGGGCATATATGCTTATCGCCAGTAAAGTTGCAGGGATAGCAATGACGACTTTTGTTGGCACAAGAGAGGAATATATAAAACAACATTATATGAAGGCCATCGGCGAAATGGATCTCAGCACTTACGAAGACCAACGTATTGTTATCAAGGGATGCAGTGATTTGGAGGTTCCGCCGTTGGCTTATGCATTATTAACGCAGCATCTGCAACCACATGCAAAAAGCATTATGTTTGGAGAGCCCTGTTCTACTGTTCCGATCTGGAAGCAACCAAGGAAATAAAAAAAGGACGCCATAACCCGACACAATAGGATATAGGATCAATAAAGGTTCTTGATTTAATTCTTTGACAGGTCAGTGGCGAAACGTCTTAGATAAGCACAAATTTTAATACTCCAAGTAACTCGTCAGGAGTTGAAGCAAAAAATTGTTACTATTCAGGTAGGCGTCATTTTGGCTAAAAAAAACACATTCCCCGTCATACTTGCGCTATTTATTTCGTTGTAGCGCTGCTATGCCTCAAAAAATAAGCGTCATCTGACGAAAAAATGGCCTTTTTTTATCTCAAAAGCACTCTCCTGAATAGTAACAAAAAATTGGTGCACTTTTTGGAATAGAAGATATTCATAATATCTTCATAACGTATTTACCAAGGGGAAACCCCTATTTATTATTGGGTGTTCAACACTTTTGGTACAAACAAAGAGTTAATAACTAAACAACAGAACTTTATGAACAAGTTGACCTCACAGATTTTACTACTTGCAAGTTTGTCATTTGCATTTTTTTTGTTTCTCAATACGACAATGGAACGACCCCTCAAGGATTTGAGCGATTATACCATATTGCCTCAAAAGGTGCTGGCTCCCAACATAAATAAGCAATTTGATTGGGCAGGAGAAGTTGTTCCTTATACAGGAGATGCACGAGAGAGATTGGATAGAGAGTTATTGTCCAATTCATACTATCATTCGAGTATGATACAATATATTAAGTTGGCCAACAGATATTTTCCAATGATAGAAAACACACTTAGGGAATATGGAATACCTGAAGACTTCAAATATTTGGCAGTGGCAGAAAGTGGATTGCGCAATGTACAATCCCACGCGAAAGCAACGGGAGTTTGGCAATTTATGATTCCCGCTGCTAAAGAGCGGAATCTGGAGGTGAATGCAGAAGTAGATGAGCGCAACCATGTAGAGAAGTCAACACGTGCTGCTGCACAGTATCTGTTGTATTTAAAAAAGCGGTTTGGTACTTGGACGAATGCCGCGGCCGCTTATAATATGGGTCCAACGGCATTTGCACGACAACAAGAGAAGCAAGGACAAGACAGTTATTATGATTTGGATCTGAACAGCGAAACGACTAGATATGTCTTTCGACTGATCGCCATCAAGGAGATCATGTCAGCACCGGAAGCATTTGGTTATTATATTAATCCGGAAGAAAAGTACCCGCCACTTGACAACTACTATACCATATTGGTTGATAAGTCTGTAAAAAGTTGGAGTGAGTTTGCCAAGGAGAATGGAACAAATCTAAGACAATTGAAGCGTTATAATCCCTGGATTAAAGGAGATAAACTCACGGTAATCAAAAACAAATATCAAGTCAAGATTCCCCGACAATAATCGATCAGATTCTTCAATAAAACCGAAAACAAAACCATTTTTGTCAAATAGACAAAAAAGAAATGTCCGATAGAGAGCCTTTTGTCTGAAAGCAACTGACAAAATGACCGACCAATCCAATTGGCAACAATATTGATAGCTTGTTGGTGAAATGATGACAAAGATGAGTACAGAAGAAATAAAGAACAACACAGCCCAAGAGGTTGAAAAGGACAAAAAGCCGAAGAAAAAGAACTTTGGAGCCAAAAAATCGCGTATCAAGGAGTTATTGGCCGAGATTGAAGAGAAAGAAAATGAATGTCAAGAAGCCAAGGACAAGTACGTACGGCTTTATGCAGAGTTTGACAATTATAAAAAACGTACCAATAAAGAACGACTTGAATTGATCAGCATGGCGAGTAGAGATACCATCGTCTCATTACTGCCCGTTTTAGATGATTTTGACCGTGCTAAAAAAAGCGCTGAAGATGAACAGAGCAACGAAGAGTTTAGTGAGGGAGTAGCTTTGGTCTATCACAAACTTTACAACACTTTGAAAATGAGAGGCCTCCAAGCAATGGAGAGTACTGGGGAAGTATTTGATCCCGAATTACATGAAGCCCTTGTTGAACTTCCGTCTCCAACAGAAGAACAAAAAGGAAAAGTAATTGATACCATAGAAAAAGGATATCTGTTGAATGACAAGATCATACGGCACGCAAAAGTTGTCGTCGGCAAGTAAAACCATCGCATTTGACTACTACCTTCTTAGAAAATAAAAGCCGATGACCCAAAAAAGAGATTATTACGAAATACTTGGAGTAAACAAAAATGCAGATCAAATAACGATCAAGAAAGCCTATCGCAAGGTGGCTCTTAAATTTCACCCCGACCGCAATCCGGACAATAAAGAAGCAGAAGAAAACTTCAAGGAGGCAGCAGAAGCCTATGAAGTGTTAAGCGATGAACAGAAAAAAGCAAGATATGATCGCTATGGCCATGCCGGTGTCAGTGGCAACGCCGGAGGCTTCTCAGGAGGCAGCATGAACATGGACGATATATTTGAGCACTTTGGAGATATATTTGGAGACGGAGGAAGTCCTTTTGATAGCTTTTTTGGTGGAAGAAGAACGAGTTCAAGAGGGCAACGAGGCTCCAATCTCAGAATAAAAGTAGCACTCACACTTGAAGAAATTGCCAAAGGAATTTCAAAAAAAATAAAAGTAAAAAAACAATCCAATTGCAGCCAATGTGGAGGCAGTGGGGCCAAGGATGCCAGTTCGATTTCGACTTGCAATACTTGTAGGGGCTCGGGATATGTACGACAAGTGAAAAGCACCTTCCTAGGTCAAATGCAAACGACGACAGCATGTCCTACATGCAAAGGTTCCGGACAAAGTGTTACGGCTGTATGTACCAAATGTAAAGGTGACGGAAGGCAGTATGCAGAGGAAACCGTAGATATAGAAATTCCTCCGGGAGTGGCTGAAGGCATGCAATTGTCAATGCGAGGAAAAGGAAATGCGGGAAAATCCGGAGGCTCTGCAGGGGATTTATTGATCGTTATCGAAGAAATCGAACACGAGTCATTTAACCGCGACGGAAACAACATCATTTATGACCTGTTTCTTAATTTTGCTGATGCGGCATTAGGAACATCAGTACAAGTACCGACCCTTGATGGCAAGGTCAAAATTAAAATACCACCAGGATCTCCCGCAGGCAAAATATTTCGTTTAAAAGGAAAGGGTTTGCCGGAGGTTCAAGGATATCGAAAAGGAGATCAATTGATTAATGTAAATATTTGGACGCCAAAGAAACTAACCTCAGAGGAGAAAAAACTCCTAGAAAAAATGAAAGCAATGCAAGGGTTTGCCCCAGCGCCTGAGAAAAACGAAAAAGGTTTCTTTGAACGAATGAAAGATATGTTTGAATAGGACAAAAGATGAAGTGGAAAATGATGAAAACACTTGCCTTCCTCATGGTAATTGTGATGGCCTGTACTCCTTCAAATGGGTGGGAAACATTGGAAGAAATAACCATACGGGGAACATGGAATCACGAAGATCCTCTTAGATTAACGCTCAAAGGGGGAAAAGAAGAAGAAGAAGATCTGTATTTTACTGTGACACATACCCCGGACTTTGGTTACGAAAACATTTATTTGAAATATGTCATTCGACAATCAGGCAACATTTTGAAGGAAAATGTTGCATCGATATTATTTATGGATGATCAAGGCAGTTGGATAGGTGAAAATAAAGGAGGGAATTATGCCGTGACCAAAAAAATCGGCTCGTTTGATATGACAAAACCACTGAGCATCGAAGTCCAACAATATGGGAGAAAAGAAGACCTTGAAGGTGTTGTTGCCATTGGTGTGGGCGTCAGGTAAGCCCTTCAACGCAATACGAGAATTTTTGTAACATAAGAATCTGGCACGACCAAAGAGGCCCTTTCGCTACTCCACACGAGATAAACACCGGAGGACACCTCCCTACCTTGCAAATCTCTTCCATCCCAGAGGGCTTGTCCTCCTTGAGCAACCATTTCACTTACAAGGCTACCATCTACATTAGTTATTTTAACGATAGCGTCTGTAACAAGACCTCTAATAGCGATATAGTCTCTAAAGTCAGGCGTGACGGGATTGGGAAAAGCATAGACTTCGCCGGCTATATGACGTTTTGCCCCTTCCGTTGAGAAAGTTCGCAGAGACAAAATACCTCTATTGGTTCCTATATACATTTCTCCTGTCGTTCCGTCATAACCCAAGGCCTGAATCTCATTATCAAACAAGGGGCTGTTCTCCACAGTATAGTGAGCCAATTGCTCTGTACCATCCGGGGACTGTACAAAAAGACCATTTCTGGTTCCAAACCACTTATTGTTGGCGCCATCTACTGCAATCACCCGAATATCTTGATCTGCCAGCAGTAACGCAGCTATGTCATTCTCAAAAACGATACGTCTCACACCTTGACATTCATCCTCCAAAGCCTGACTACCACAGTCAAAGATCACCGGGCCTTCTGCGGTACCAACCCAAACCACACCTTCACGATCCACAGCGACACAATTCACTTGATTGCTTGGCAAAACACTATTGGAACGCGAAATAAACCGCTGACGATCATCGGAGAGATTCTGAATAGAGCTACCCGAATTAAAAACTAAAACACCGCCGGCATTGCCAAAAACAGGGCACCACTTATTTCCCAAGTGATCTATGGCAATATCTGTTAGCGTGCCTGGACTGATCACAGCAAATGACTGCCATCGCCCATCGACCATCATAACATTGAGTGGCTGAGCAGCATTATAAGTCGAAACCCATAAATTTTCTTCAGTATCAAATACCAATCCCGTCACACGCTCTCTCGCGGGATCTCCAACACTGCCCCTAAGACTCGAATTGTCTTTATTGTACAAAGTGTATGTATCTGCCTCCTGATCATATTCCAACAATCCCGCCCAATAACTTCCCCCATAGATCTTGGGCAGTCGAGGATGAAACGCCACACGAAATAAGCTTAACAACTCCAAGTCTTTTAGGCGAGCGATGTCAAATTCATTGAAATTGCGCCACCGCCTATCTTTTTTTAAATACATTCCTTCGCGTCCAAACAGAAAACCAAAGACTTCTGAAACACCTCCAGAAGCACAAAGAACTTGCCCATCAGAAATCACTATATCGCTGACATTTTGGCTGAAGGGAGAATTAAAGGAGACCTGAGTACATGGAGCCTCATAACCGGAAGACCACCGAAACCCATTGAATCCTTCGGCATACCAAATACGCCCTTGTTGATCTTGGATCGCTCCCAAGGAGAGACTCGTACACCCTTCTCCCTGCTGAACCCAAGAAAAACTATCATCAAAAAACCTAATGATACTCGAGAAATCACCTGTTGACCAGCCCGAGATTAATCTATCTGAAGTCTCTTGAAGGAAAATAAAATCCTCCTGTTCTGACCGAAAAACCTCTCTCCATAACGTATCTTCCTGAATATAAAGCACATCAGGAGTCGCTAGAACGAGACGACCTTTATGAATCACTATATCACGAGCATCATATAGTGACGGAAGACCATGATCTGTGGAGAGGATAGACCAAACGTTAAAATCTGCCAGATTATCGCTATCAACAGAGGCGACATAAAGACCTTCAGAAGTGGCAGCATAAACATTGTTGTCATAGACGATAATACTGTTGACCGGAATGCCGGTAAAAGTTGTAGAGATGAAGTTGTAGCTCCGAGGATCAAAGACAATAACACCAAATCCCGTTGCGAAATAAGCACGCTCTTTGGAGTAAAAAAAAACATCATTGATTCTCCGATCTCCGGAGATACTTGTATTGGCAAAAACATTGGGAACATTGATGATCCCTTGATCTGTAACAAAGTCAAGGTTGCTATTCTCATAAACAACGACCAACTGGTCATTGAAAACATCATAGACTATGGACGCAATACCTACATCTGACAGACCATCTACCTTGCTGAGAAAACGCGTTGATAGTTCATCTTTATCAATAAAAACAAGACTAAGAGAGGTACTATAGATTATTTCATTTTGTGTTTGTGCAACACTTGTTCCTTTCTGGTATGGGAGGTGTGCCTCCCAAGTCCCCAAAGGTTTGGTGTATTGGCTCCAGACGGGGGCACCAATGAAAAAGAAAAAGAGATATACAATCAGGGACTTCAATGACGATAAAGATTACTGTTCAGCAGTTCTTCATAAACCAAATCCGGAACGAGATATTGTATAGAATATCCAAGTCTTATGGCCTCACGGATATATGTTGCGGAGAGGTGGATCATTGGTGCTTCAGCAAAAAAGACTCTGGGATGATTGTCGTAAGTGTCGATTTTGTGTTGGGGGCGTTGATAGACATATATGTCGTGATGATCGAGAATCTGTCTATAGTTTTTCCACTTATGAAAAGTCCTAAGATTGTCGCCACCCATTATAATCGCAAAGTCGTAAGAAGGATATTTTTCATGAAGATAAGCGAGGGTGTCAATGGTATATGAGGGCTTTGGGAGCGAAAACTCAATATTGGAAGCACGAATCTTTGGGTTATCTCCGATCGCTTGTTGTACGAGGTAGTAACGATCGTATTCAGAGGCGAGAGATTTTTTCTTTTTAAACGGGTTTTGCGGGGAGATAACCAACCAAACTTCAGAGAGATCAGTTCTGTCAACCATATGTGAAGCAATGATCATGTGACCAATATGAACGGGATTAAACGAACCAAAAAACAAACCGACTTTCATATTGGAGAGGCTGCTTAATTTCCCAACATCACAGGCATCACCAACATGAGCAACTCCTCTCCCTCAGGTTGCTCCGCACGCTCTAATATTCCGGCGCGATTGGGGGTAGAGAGTTTTAGACGAATTTGATCCGTATCCAGAACACTCAACATCTCTCCCAAAAATTTGGCGTTAAAACCAATATTCATGGCCTCTCCTGAATATTCACAAGCCATCTGCTCTGTAGCTTCATTGCTAAAATCCAAGTCCTGAGCTGATATAGTAAGACTTCCATCAGATATGTTCATGACGACTTGATTGGTTGACTTATTGGCATAGATGGCAATCCGTCTCAAGGAACTCTGAAAAGAAGCCCTGTCAAGGGTAAGAAAATTGGGGTTGTCGTATGGAATAACTGTATTATAATCCGGATACTTGGCGTCGATCAACCGAATGATTACATCGGTTTCACCAAAGGAGAAAAAGGCATTTTTCTTGTTATAAGAGAGCACGACCTCATCATCATCTTTCAGTGCATTTTTAAGCAAACTCAATCCCTTTTTGGGGATGATAAAGGAATCAATTTTATCATTCTTGTTCGTTTGGAAGGTGTATTTTACAAGTTTATGCGCATCTGTTGCCACAAAAATAATGCTTGATTCTTCTATTTGAAAATATACTCCTTGCATGGCAATACGCAGTTCATCCGAACTTGTGGCAAACAAGGTTTTGCCAAGGGAGGAGATCAAAGTAGATCCAGGCAAAGAAATAGTATTGGCATTTTCCAATGCCGGCAGTTCTGGAAAATCATCAGCACTATCTCCGGCAAGTTTATATTTGCCATAAGCACTTGCGATAGAAACAGAACGAGCCCCTAGATCTACATCAAAGGTGATCGGCTGTTCGGGAAGTGCTTTTAAGGTATCTAAAAGGATTTTAGCGGTGATGGCTATTTGGCCATCTTCTTCTGCATTTACCTCAAGAGTCGTAATGATGGTAACTTCAAGGTTGGAGGCAGTGATCGTAAGGGTATTGTCTGTTAAGGAAAAGAGATAATCCTCCAGTATGGGCATAACGGTATTTGCACCCACAACTCCTGTTGCTAAAGTTAATTTTTTTAACAAATCTGATGATGAGACACTAAACTTCATCTTTTATTCATTTGGATACTCAAAAAACCCTAAAGTACTTATTTTAACAACACAAGTAGAGTTTTATTAAAAGCAAAAAAACCGAGAACCCAGTTCTTTTTAATTCCCAAGTGTTACTAAAACAGCCATTAGACCATAAAAACAGGCAAAAATAGCAGAATCAATGGAGGCGATGTAGGATAAAGTGAGAAAAAAACAGAGAGAACCACTCAAGACCAGTAGAGCAGACATATTCTGCAACGAGGATAGACAAAACGGTTTAATCTTTTGAGTGCTAACTAATTAAGGAAAATAAAACCCTTAGTGCTCCTCAGTGTCCTAAGTGGTTGAAAGAAAAGGGATAATCACTAAGATCAATCTAAAAGTATTGGATCAGCAATTTTACTCAACAGAAAGAGCATTGAAGGTCGCTAGACCACAATCCAAATATTCGAGATATCCATCTATCCCATCCTTGTATCCTCTGGGTATCGCCAAGACTTCTTCATCCGGTGTAATCATGACATACAACGGCTGACTAATCTGATCAAAGTTTACAATCTGAAAATCCGTCCATTTGTTTCCAACCGTACGAAGTTTGTTTTTCTCGGACTTAGAAATCAATATTTCCTCCAGAGGTTTGCGATCATCGACATAAAGCGAAACCAAGACATAATCTTCGTTCAAGCGCTCTCGGACACGGTCATCTATCCAGATATACTCTTCGGTTTTGCGACAATTGACACACCCATGTCCGGTGTGATCCAAGAGCACAGGCTTCCCTTGTTCTTTGGCATATGCCAACCCTTCATAGTAATCCTTGAAGCAATCAATATTGTTTGCGCACTTGCCAAAGGAAGGGTATTTGGACTTAATGGAAGCGTCTATTACGGGATCTTTTAATAGAAAGTTGTAAGTGCTCGGGGGAGCGATGCCACTCAATAATCCGGGAGAAGCATAAGACTTAATCTGATCATCATATATAAAGCCTGTTGCTAA
>JAJRXG010000228.1 GCA_024276375.1 Bacteroidota bacterium
AAGGTACCAATACTTAGGGAAGGTCATTCTATGCGTTATGTATTGCGAAATGTTGCGTTATAATTATGTGCTTTTAGTGTATGAACAATGATATTGTTTATCGTAAGATGAAAGAACATGGAGCATAGTTGAAAATCGCTAAAACGCTACCTCCCCCAATTGCTTCACTCCATCCAAACATAGTGAAAATAATTTTAATTTTAAAATTATGGCGGTTAAATCATTGATTTACTAGGTAAATCCCTAGTTAATGGGCATAACACCATCAATGATGAAGTATATACTTGTTCTCATAGAACTATCGTAAAATCATTTTCTGATGACCTTATACAGTGTGGCAATTACTTGTTTTAGTTCCATCTATATTCCACTTAGTAGTCCAAGTTCAGTGCTCGAGAGTATGGCAGAACAATTACTTTTTGTCCATTAAGAAGCGGTTGAGATGTTGCTGATCTTGTGCATCGCTATCACCATAATGGACTCTAAGATCTTGCAATGCTTGGTGCAGTGATTTTTGAATTTGAACGTATGCGGGATCATTATAGAGATTGTTCATTTCATTGAGGTCTGATTTAAGGTCATACATCTCCCAATAATCTAAATCGTAGTAAAAGTGAATGAGTTTATACCGATCTGTACGGATGCCATAATGGCGATTGACATTGTGTTCACCGGGGTATTCGTAGTAAGTATAATATATAGATTGACGCCATTGGGATGAGGTGTCACGAAGTAGATTTCGGAGTGATTGTCCTTGAATGTTGGGAGGGACTTCAATACCGGCAAAATCCATAAATGTCGGTGCAAAATCAATATTTTGAACCAGAGCATCAATGCGTGTGCCGGGACGTATCTCCCGGGGATAACGGATCAGCATCGGAGTGCGAAAGGATTCTTCGTACATAAATCGTTTGTCAAACCACCCGTGTTCGCCAAGATAAAAACCTTGATCTGAAGTATAAATGACAATCGTATTTTCAGTAAGATTGTTTTGGTCGAGGTACTCAAGTATTTGTCCGACGCCGTCATCAACACTCTGGATAGTACTCAGATAGTCCTGCATGTACCGATTGTATTTCCATTGTGTCAATTCCTTTCCACTAAGCGTTTGGGATTGGAACTCTTGAATTAAGAGATCGTAATGTGCATTCCATTGTGTTCTTTGCTCCTCGTCCATTCTATCAACCATGCTTTGAAAATACTTCCGATAGCGTGTTTGAAACAGCTCTGATCGATCGAGCATTTTAAGGTCATATACGATATCCAAGTGCTGATCAATGCCCATCTCATGTAGAGCGGCTGCCGGCCGGCCTTGGTAGTCATCGTAGAAGTTAGCCGGTAGTGTAAAGTCAACACTGTCAAATAAACCAAAGTATTTGGGCTCAGGCATCCATGGTCTATGTGGTGCTTTGTGATGATAGAGTAGCATGAATGGTTGCTCGTGTTGTCTTTTGTCTTCGAGCCATTCGAGAGCCAAATCAGTAGTGATTTGTGTGACATAGCCATGATACTGGGTGTCACGACCATTAATTATAAAATCGGGATTGTAATATTGTCCTTGTCCCGGTAAGATATTGTAATAATCAAAACCTTGGGGCTGGCCTTGGAGGTGAATTTTTCCAATCAGCGCTGTTTGGTATCCAGCACGTTGCAATCGTTTGGCCACATTGTCTTGGTTCCAATCAAAGGGTTGGAGATTATCTACTTTGCCATTGAGGTGGCTATGCATCCCGGTGAGCATGACCGCTCTGCTGGGAGCACATATTGAGTTGGTGACAAAGCCTTTTAGAAATATGACGCCTTCGCCGCCTATGCGATCTATATTGGGTGTATGATTTAAGTTGTGGCCATATGCGCTGATCGCTTGATAGGCATGATCATCGCTCATGATAAAGAGGATATTCGGTTTTATCGCATCTCGTTTTAGATTGAAGTCCTTACAAGAGGAAGCCAAAAACACAAGGATCGTTAAAGCCAATATCACATATATCTGCCAGTCGTATAATGACGTATTGTATGACTTAGTCTTGTTCACCACCAAATTTTAAACCCGTACTATCTTCAACAAAGTCATGTAGTAGCAACATTTGGTCGTGTCCCAACTTTTGCCCTTGATGTGCTACAAAGTATAAGGACAGGAAAACGATTATCAGAAGGGGTAGAAACCATAATATGGGACCAGGGTTTCCCAACGAAAGGTTGGAAAAACCAACGATGGAGATGACGAGTATCGCAAAACCAATCACGGCATAAAAGAATACAAACATAGACCATACCTCAGGTCTCGGACCACACATGCCTCTGATGATACATCCATTAGGATTGGTTTCATCTTCTTCGATGTTGATGGATAGTTGTGGAGACCAATAATGCTGCTCCTCTTTTGGTAGAAACAATGTGATGTGATTGTGATCTATACGTCCTGTGCAAGGGGCATCCGTTCTTTCGAGTCCCTGCTTTATTTTTCCAATAATTGTATCTGCTGTTTCCTCAGAAGCAATTACACATCTGGGTCTGACACGACCGATGGGGATTACATCTTTTGCGATTTCGTCTTTTGCTATTCTCTCCTTGATACTGATGCGATTCTATTCCACTACAGAGGTGGAGTCATTGTTTTAATAAAAATGATACCATTGCACGTGTGAATATACTTTTTAGGTTTGAAAGCACCAACTGTATCATCTTATTTGCTTTATCTGCCCTTTGGAAACGATGCGCTTGTAATACTTTAGAGTGACGGGATGTTGATACAACTACTCTGAGTCCTCAGGGGTATCTGACTGTTTTTCTTGGGTTCTTGGAAGTTTGTTTTATTTATGGAAGATTGGTGGCTGTTGCCAATGATTCCATACTTCGCTGATATCTATGCCCGTACTTTGTGATATGATATGTGGGATTTCGTTGTATTGAAATGCTCGTTGATGTAGCTCTGTCCATCTGAGCAGTCCAAGCATTACATCTCTAAATGACTTTTGATCCCGGCTTTTGGATCGTATGTATTCTTCAATATCATGAGCCATCAATGCACCTCTGGCAAATAAGTTTTTGCCGATTCTAAAATCCATCGCATATTGTGTTGAGCCCAATCTTGACAACTCTCGAAGCGATTTACGATTGATGTAATCGGGAGCTTTGTCAATGATCTCTCTAAAGAAGGTAAGTATTTCTTTTTTATTCAATACATGATAGTAGGCGATATACCACGTAAATCCTTCATTGAGCCAAATGGTTTCAATAATGGGGGCGGTCTGCCAGTCAAATGACCGATATCCTTGTCCATAGGATCTCAGAGGGATCCAAGAATGTCCGATGTGATGGACAATACTCCCAATATTGGCTCCTGTATCCACACGAGCAACTGCTTTGGAAGTATCAAAACTTGCGGTCATACTATTGAGATGCTCCATCGAGAATCCATAGTCGTGCCGTGGAGAGACGGGTATTAAATATTCATAGCAAGCAGTGTAATGTGGCATGGGGATATACCCGAAATAGTCTTTCAACCCGACCAATGACCTGTTGATACGCCGCGATAATTCTTCAATATTTACGTAAGTCTCAGCATAAACAGACAAGAACAAAGGGATGGGAGCATTCTGGATCTGATGGATCCGGACGGCATTGCCCATAAAGTACTGAGCATCAACAAGGACTCCGAAGTTCTTAGCTTTGTAGTATTTTTTAGTAGTGGGTTGGGGTATATCGGGATACAAAGTACTGTAAATCAATGTCTCACGGTCGGATTCTATTGATAGTTGCACCTGCTCTTCCTCCATACCTTGGACAAGTCCAAACACCGAATAACCAAGTAGTCCGAGGTATTCTTGTCTCCGTTTAGAGCTCGATGAAGCACTGAGCAAGGTGCGTTCCATGGTTGCAATGTCCACAATATATTGTATGGATCTTATCTCCATTGTGTCCTCTGCCGGAAAGGTAAAAAAGGATCCTTCTCCTAGGACTCCATCAATGAAAGTATTGTTGGGCGTTGAGGCTTTTACACTATCAACAAATGCAATATAATTGGTCAATTCATATGTGCCCGGGGCACTGCGAGGTATTACAAAGTGTATATCAGTGTTGCTCCGAGGTTTAAAATCTACACGTATTCTTATTTTATCTTGTCCTTCTTGATAAGTGATATTATAATGAAGATGCGGTGGGGATTGCCCAAAGACAGGGGCATAAACAGCTACACATAAAGCTAGGTATAGCATGTTGATGGTGTATTGGGGTATAAGGGAATTCATTGTGAAGCAAAGTACGATATAGTAAGATCATCTTCCGCCTGAAAATTAAAAATGCTTAAAAATGCAAGTCAAATTGAATTCTATACAGTACATTTTGATATACATTGTCATTTGTTAGATAGCTGATATCACTCTGTATTTTTAAGCTGTGCCCTACGATATATTTTGAAATACCCAAGGTATATTGTTTTTCTATGGGTTTGTTGGTAATGCTTTGATCTAGTCTAATGTCGGTATATCGGAGGGATGCCTCCCAGTTGTTCTTGATTAAATACCCTGCTTGTAGATTAAGTCCATTGCCTACTTGGACAATATCTCCTGTGGGACTTCCGTCCGTATTTTTAGCGATTGGATCTTGGGCATTTCTCAAGGCATACTCTCCCATAAATGAGAATCCCCGATATTTGAACATAGCATCGACAAAGATTGTGGTTATATTGGTATTGTAATAACCTGCATCATTGACCATATATCTGCCTTGATTGCTCCGATCTTTGACGGCATTGTTGTTTAAGTCATACGATGCTGCGATGGAAAGTTTGGGTTGTGATTCATATTGCAGATCACTGCTCGTATAATCACCTTTCTTTAAAAATGCACCCATCGGCAACAATTCTATTCTTGCGGTGTGTTGAAATCCTCCGATATTGCCCGTAGTAATATTGCGACCTTCACCTTGTGCCAAGGAGTATATTGTATTGATGATAAAGGTATTGGATAACTTGGCTTTATGCCTCAGCTGAAATCCAAAATCACGATCTATGTTAAAACGACTGTTGAGCAGAGATCTGTCCACTTGTTGCATGTTGCCCGATGAGATGACTCGTTCTCTGTTGCCCGGCAATTTGGTTTGTCCAAACCACAAGACAAAGTTTTTATAAAAATTCCACTTTACAAATGCGTCTAGTATGTACCGTGGTGCATAGCCTGTAAACTCGGAAGCTCCGGCAATGTCTCTGTTGGAAAGGCCGAGTTCAATCTTGTACTTTAACTTGGGTGTGTGAGCATAACCCGCAAACTTTAACCGGGCTCGTCTGATTTGGTAGTTGGATTGAGAGCTCCTTTCGGAGTCAAATGTTGTTGCACCCAATAGCTGTATTCGCGCACCTATTTTCATCGTCCAAGATGCATCCTTACCTACAAGATTAAATAAACCGTCCCCAAATGCCGGGCTTTCATTCTCTTGTGATAGGATCGTATTAGTGATGAGTATAAGTGACAGGAAAAAAAGTATATGTTTTGTCATAATATGCCTTCTCCACAGGTAATTTTTAGCACCCGCATAGATGATCGCGCAAAATTAAGTTTACTTATCGTTTTAATCGTGCATTTATGACATTAAATCATGAAGGGATCGCAACAGAGTTTCATTTGCCGAAAGGTTCTATTTCCTACACTTTTAGCATCGTAATGCGATCAGCAGATCCCAGCATAATTGTGCGTTGAAAGAAAGATGGTTTGAAAATGGGGTCGTGACCCTTGGGTGATAGGTTGAATTGGCGTGATATACAACTCATCCATCCACTAGCCATGATGGCTTGATAAAGTTGAAAAAATAAGCAGTGAGTCCTAAGAAAGTTTAGAACTCACTGCAGCTTGTATCAATTTGTCTTTTTAGCACAGGACTTGGCAGACTTACCGTCTTTACTGCAGGACTTGGCAGACTTACCGTCTTTACTACAGGACTTGGCAGACTTTCCGTCTTTGTGTTTGCACTCTTTGGATGTTTTGTCAGCGCAGCAAGCTTTTTCAACAGAGTCCCCGGTTGCTTTCTCAACAGAACCTTCAGCCGATGCTTCAACCGAATTTGCACTTGCGTTTTCAACCGAATCTTCGATTGCTTTAGGGCCATTTTTAATGATTGGAAGATCGTTTGCCCTCCATGCCTTGATGCCACCTTCTAGGTTTACCATATTGGTATAACCATGGGCAGCAAGGATTTTAGCAGCTTTTCCACTTCTCTTACCGGATCTGCATGCGAGAATTACTTTTTTGTCTTTTGGGATTTCATTGATGCGTGTCTCCAATTCACTTAGTGGGACATTGACGATATTTGCTACGTCATATGCCAACATCTCAACTTCAACGGCTTCTCTGACGTCAAACATTAATACGCCTTCTTCTGTGACCATTTTTTGAGCTTGCAGAGGGTTTACCTGCTCTATTTCCGTAGCTACAAGAGCGGATTGAGCAATAATCGGCTGAACACCAATGCATACAGCGATACTAAGAAAGGATAAAGTCTTAATTAAATTCATAGTTAAATTGATTTACTGGTTACACTTGGGTTTAATATAGTGATTGTCTGTTTAGGTGTAACCTTTAATCTCCAAACAGTGTGTCACTTTCGATTTGTTATCGATTTGATTCGTATTGAGATGCAAGAGTGAACCAAATATAATACCCGGTTCCTAAAACCAACCCCGACTGAGTTGTGGGTTCGAATATATACGTACCAAACCACCGCTCGAAGTAAAACCTACCTTTGTAGTGACGGGGCTAGAGTTGTTAGTCTCACATCGTGTACTATTAACACATCGTGATTCATTATATTGTTGGGTTAATTGTTATAAAAGTGTTACAGAATTTCAGAAGGCAATGTTGAAGGTGTTTCATATGTTGACATCAAATAACTGTTTTATCAGGCTGCCAATACCAAACGAAATAGCCGCAACACCCAGTGATATGATCGCCATTTCTATAAATCTTCGTTTGAAGGAAATCGCCTTGGCAATAGAGATGTAGAAAGTATATCCTGCGATGATTAACACCGTGATCACGAGCATGGACAAAAGAGCGATCGAAGGATTGTCTTGTACAATGTAAGGAAACACTAAGAATACGACTGTCAGAATATAAGACATACCTGTATATATCGCAGCTGTGATCGGATTGACATCTTCTTTTGCATCTTCTTCTTTTGATGCCAGATATCCCGAGGCCGCCATTGACAGTGAAGCGGCAAATCCCATAATCAGACCGGTCGCGCCTACTATTGTGTTGTTGTTGAATGCAAAAGTAAGACCGGCCAAGGTGCCTGTAAATTCTACAAGAGCATCATTGAGCCCGAGTACAATGGATCCGGCATAAACCAATCGAGTGTCATTTAATATACCTATGATTTTTTGTTCGTGATCGAGTTCGTCTTCACGGATTTCGTTGACTTGAGGGTATTGTTTTTCAATGGATTTATAGAAATTTTGGGCGGATACTTCTCCGATTTCCAACAGTCGCAAGGAGAAGGACAAACCAAATACCCTGGCCAAAAGGAGGTGCATTCTTATCTTCCATATGTCGGGTTGTGCCTCTCGATGTGTGATAGATCGCCAGAAGTCGTAATGTTGCAATTCTTGTTGCGCAATCTCCGCTAACAACACTTTGTTGTCGGGATCTTGGCTGAGGTGTGACAATTGCGTATAAATATGATGTTCGGTGATCTCATTGCGTTGTTGACGATATATCAATTGTTGCGTTGTCATGTAGATTGTTGCTATTGGAAATTTGATTTTTTGATTGTTGAGATATTACATTTACAACAATAAGACGGCTCACAGGGTTGTATGATTTTCTCTTTTTTATGGATGTGTACATTGTGATATCGCTTGTATTGGGCATAAAATGCTCCTCAGAATGAGTGATTTTATTTGAGGTAACTCAACTGTCTTCCAACCTTTACTCTCAAGTGATTGACTTGCTAAGGTTAGAAGTAGTTGTAAGTACTTGGTTTAGGAGATATAGGTACTTTATGAATAGCATAAGCAATAGCAATGCCGAGATAGAATGCTGATGTATTGGGAATCAATGTTTTGCAAAGGACACCAATCTCTCCGTAATCACGACACACTTAGAGACAAGAAGATCTTAATGACTTATGCTGTGTCAGAGGTATATACATCCGCAACATTCGCTTTTATCCAGTCCAGGCAACTGTCAAAATCATCAAATATCATTTCTTCAGGAATTAGATTCGGGATGATATCAATCCGTTCGAGCATGTATTTGGGCTGTTTCAATAGATTGACTAGCAGTACTTGCTTACCGTTTTTAATGAGATCCACCAAGACATCTTCCATGGCATAGAGCCCGGATTGATCGATATACTGCATTCTGCCCATGCGTATGATCACAGTGCTTGCTGTAAGAGGGATCTGTTGTGCCAATTGTTGAAAATCACTAGTAGAACCAAAGAACAAGGGCCCTTTGATGTGTTTGATAAAGACCTCTTCTTCGAGAGCCTTGGGAAAGTCCTTCTCATCCGGCCACAGATCTTCTTTAGTAAGTGGTTTGAGATCTGACCGTTCGGCAGTAAGATCTCCCATTTTTTTCATAAACATTAGGGACGCAATGATCAATCCAATACCTACGGCATAGACGAGGTTCCACACGGAAGAAAGGATCAGTACAATGATCATGATAGTGACTTCCGGGCGAGGCATATAGGGGATGGCTTTCAGCCCTTTGTAGTCCATAACTCCGATACCTACGGTGATCAGGATACCTGACAGAACTGCTGCAGGAATCATCGAAGCCAAGGGTCCTAAAGCTAGTAAGATGAGCAATAATAATAGACCGGCGATCATTCCGGACAACTTGGTTTTGCCACCGGCCGTAATGTTGACCACAGTACGGATCGTTGCACCTGCTCCCGGAATTCCTCCAAAAATCGCACCGATACTATTGCCGATACCTTGCCCGATCAATTCTTTATTGGGCTTATGTTTTGTCTTTGTCATGTTGTCGGCAACGACAGATGTCAGTAGAGAATCTATAGCTCCCAACAAGGCAAGGGTCAATGCAGTAAAGACATATGGAGTGATGCTTGACAGATTGAAGTCCGTGAATATACTTAAATAAGCCACGGGAAGACCACTCGGTATCTCTTCGATGGGTCTATAATCCAATCCAAAACCGATGGCGATGCCGGACACAATTAACAATGATACAAGTGTACTGGGTACCTTGGTTGTAATACGTTTGAATCCATAGATGATTATTATAGTACCCAATGCCAGCCATAACTCAAGCCAATCTATGTTAGCCATAGCTCTAGGTATAACTTTAATTGCTCCAATAACACCTGAAGTTTCTGACCCCGCCAGAATTTGTGACTCTTGGAGGATTTGTGCTTCTGTGATATGT
>JAJRXG010000229.1 GCA_024276375.1 Bacteroidota bacterium
GTTATTGCGGGATGATTAGCATGAGCCACAACATCGTCTATATTTTTTATTCCCCTTTCAATGGCTTCACTTATTCCTTCTAAAACATTAACATTTGTACGAATAGTTGCTCCTTCAAATAAAAACTCCCACGCCTTAATCGTATTAACCGTAAATCACAAAACAGTAATCACTCTTTCTCTTTGTCAGGATCCATAATCACTTCAAAGTACTGATCATAATTGAAGTATTTGCCAACGGCATGCTTGATTTGATGCGCAGTCAACGCATTTATGTGCTTCTCATAATCCTCCAAAAGAACATCTTCAAAACCATCCGGCTCTTCCATCTGAGCGCGAATCTGTCCCTGCCAGAAACGATTTTCCTTCAAGTTTTTAGTTCTTGACTGGCGCTGAATTTCCTTGACTTTAGTCATGTCTTCCGCATCCGGCCCTTCGGTCATCGCCTTCTTGAGTACACTATGTGCTGCTTCGACCAACTTATCAGCCATCTCCGGATCTGCATTGAACGAAATCGTAATCCCATAATGCTCATAGGGCTCTTTGATGCCTCCGCCTCCGATTCTCACACCATACACTCCACCCAAATCCTCTCGCAATGCTTCTCGAAGTTTAATATTTAGATAGGCAATCGTTGAGTTCAAAAGGTAATTATTGTTTTTAGACCATTCATAATCACCATGGAAAAACATATGAACATTGGTCTTGGGAGCCTCCCCATTGTTAAACCTATCTTTCACAACTCCCTTGACAGGTCTTATGCCCACGTCCTTCCACTTTTCACCTCTTTCAATAGAGGGCAGATTTCCCAAGTAAGTCTGAATAAATGCCAGAATTTTCTCTCGATCAAAATTGCCGACAAATGAAAACGTAAAGTCAGAAGCATCTGCAAAGCGCTCTCGATAAAACTTCATCACATCCTCATAATTCAACTCAGCCCAATCGGCTTCCGTAGGCCAAGCTACTCGGGGGTGATTGTTATACTTCAACTGGCTCACATAGTTGGAGAAAAAATACTGTGGATTGGACATCAAGTTTTTAAAAATTCCTTTCTGCTTAGTAATAAATGATTCAAATGCCTCTTCATCTACTCGTGGATCCTTGAAGTATTTATACACCAATTGAAACAAAATCTCAAGATCATCAGGTGATACAGAACCCGACATGCCTTCAAATCTACTTCCCACATACGGTCTTACATGTACTGTCTTGCCCGCCAGAAGTTTGTCCAATTGGGTAGGGCTAAAATCGCCGACACCAGCTTCCGATACTATTGACCCACTTTGACTTGCATCAAAATAATCCTCATCGCCATAAATCGAAGATCCTCCCGGACTCATTGCACTCATCAAGATCTCGTCATTCTTAAAATCCGTTTTCTTCAGATATACTTCAACTCCATTGGCCAACTGGATATACTCTATCCCCACATCATCATAGGTTTTGGTTTTTACTATTTCGACCGGAGAAAGGGTTTCGTCAAACAAGGGAGTACTTATGACTTCGTCCTCGTATGCATCAACTGCCATCATATCTACACGTTGAAGGATATTTTTTACTTCCGATTCTGTTGGCATTGGGGCGCTCTCTTTTTCCGGACCGGTAAGGATAACAACTCTACTGTTGTTCCTGATCCACTTGCTAGCCAATGCGTTGACTTCATCCAATTCAATCGTAGGCAAAAATTGCTTGTACAACTCCAATGACTGATCAGGCCCGGGAGTAGGGATTTCATCCAAGTACTTGTACACATATTGCATCGCCAGCCTTCCCGATTCTGTTTTATCCATTTCCTTAAACCGCTTTTCAGCACCTTCCATTAAGTTCTTCTTCGCCCGCTCAAACTCTCCTTCCGTATAGCCATGCAATAAAACTCTGCGATTCTCTGTCAATATTGTTTCCAATGCCACAGCTGCCTTCCCCTCCGGGATAAAAGCAAAAGAAGAATAGGTGTCAATATCTCCTACATCTCCCGAATAACCCGAAAATGCAAAAACAAACGGAGGATCAGCAGACTTGCTTATCTCTTGCAATCGATCACCCATCATGGTGTTGTACAATGATCTTACGAGAGAGCTTCTGTAGTCATCGATCGTTTTTGTATGGATCTTCGGATGCTTGTACACCAGTTGAAGTTGTGTGAAGGATGCCTCTTTATCTGAAGCAATGGCCACCAAGGTTTCATCGTGAAATGGTACAGCATACTTCTGACGCTCCCTCGCATTCTCGGACTTCGGAATATCTCCAAATAGCATTTTTATCTGCCCTTCAACCGCATCAACATCTATATTGCCCACTACTACAACTGCCATCAAATCCGATCGATACCAATCCTTATAATACCGCTTCACAGTCTCGTAACTCGCATGACGAATCACTTCGGGATCCCCGATGGGTAGTCGTTGAGCATATTGCGATCCCTGATACAAAACAGGAAATGTCTTCTGCTGCATTCGCTGATCCGGACTTAAGCTTGTCCTCCATTCGGATTCCACTACTCCCCGCTCCTTATCAATCTCCTCATCATCAAATGATACTCCATAAGCCCAATCCCGCAAAATGAGCATCCCTTTATCAAACAACTCTGCACTATCCGTCCGGACTTGCAACATATATACTGTCTCATCAAACGATGTATAAGCATTGAGATCCGGGCCACACTTCGATCCCACAGACTCTAGGTAATCTATCAGCTTACTCTTCTCGAAGTGCTCCGTGCCATTAAAAGCCATGTGCTCCACAAAATGAGCCAACCCGCGCTGATCTTCATCTTCCAATATAGATCCCGCATGAATCGCTAACCTCAATTCAGCTCGATCTTCCGGACGATCGTTTTGCTGTATATAGTAGTGTATCCCGTTGGGCAACTTCCCCACCCTAAGTCTGCTATCAGTTGGAATAGCCTGCTGCACATCATGAGACGAATGCATAGGTGTACTGTGCATATCATGATGCATCTCACCATGATCGTCAGCTTTCATTTTAGCCTCGGCCGCAGATATATTTTCGCCCTCTATGGCATGATCAGAGGTCACGACGTCAGTAATCTTAGGTGAACAAGCCCAAAACAACGATACAAGTAGAACAAACAAAAAGTTATTATACATTTTCATATAAATTTGGTTTTAAAATGTGAAGAAAGACCCAACTCAGCAAGGTCGTCAGTAAAAAAACGCATTTCTCTCACTCGACTAAGTTAATAGATATATTCTACTTTAACGGAATATAATCAGCCAAAATTATAATTTTTAACAAAATTTAACACATATGTAAAATTTTATATATGTAGAAAAGAGTTCATCAATCCATGATGGCGCTATATAAAAACTGACGCATCATATCTCCATAATAAGGAGTAAAGGGCCAAGTTTGAGACATTAATATGCCTATCAACTCCTCCTGCGGATCTATAAAAAAATACGTATTAAAAGCACCAGACCAAAAATGAGAACCCACAGATCCCAATTTCCTCGCATCGGAAACATCCACCCGTACACCCCACCCGAGACCAAATCCATAACCGGGCAACGCAAACATATCCCCAACATGATCCTGAGTCATCAACTCAATCGTCTTACGACTCATCAATCGCTTGCCCTTATACATTCCTTTCTGCAATATAAAAGTCGCAAAAGCCATATAATCCTCCGCCGTACTCCAAAGTCCATTTGCACCACCAAAAATCTTGACATCTTGTGCTCCAACTTGTTGTTCAGAAACCATCAATTGTCCTTCCTTCCCATAAGTGTGTACCGACATCAATCGATCCATATCCACATCATGAACATTGTATCCCGTATGATACATCTCAAGAGGTTGAAACAAACGTTGAGATAAAAATGCTTCCGTCGTCATGCCACTAAAGTGCTCAATCAACAGAGACAAGATATCAGGAGATGCACTATAGTTCCATTGTTCTCCCGGCTGTCCCATCAACGGATAACCCAACAGTGCTTGTACACGCTCTTCAATACTGTTGTATGTTTCTTCATAAAGCAGTTTAAAGAGCTTTTGGTCGTATTCATTGTCCCCCAATCCATGACTAAATCCTGCCGTATGTGTCAACAAGTGATATATACGAATCGGCTGCTTTAAAGGTTGTAACTCATACCTTGTCTCCATATTATCAACTACCACAGGTGTATAAACTTGCATATCAGCAATCTCGGGTATGTACTTTGACACCTGATCATCCAATTGAAAATGTCCCTCCTCATACAACATCATAAATGCCGTAGAGATAATTGGCTTTGTCATAGACTGAATATAGAACAGCTGATTCATCTCCACTGGACTTTGGTTATCAACACTGGATCTTCCACCATGATGTTTATGAACAATCTCTCCATGATGCGATACAAGACTTACGTAACCCGGCAACTTCTTTTCCCGAACTTCTCGATCCAGAAATGCTTCATAGTTCCGTAGGTGTACGTCACTGAGGGTCGATATTCTTTGCCCTTGGAGGGAAATAAAATAATACCCAACAAAAACAAACCCCAATAACAAACGCATAAAATGTCTCCTTCCCATACTTATCTTGAATTTAAAACTGAGATCAATAAACAAAGAAAACTGGATATTCTTCTTATTCTTACCCACAGTTTAAAATTCCTTTGATGCGATTTCTCATCATAATGCCTTTTTTGATTTTAATATCGTGTGAATCAACCTATATGGGTAAAACACAGCAAGCTCCTTTCAAGTATGTATCTCCCGAATCAATTACTGTAGATGTCGTCGCCTCGGAACCCATGATTGAAGCTCCCGTAACTATCGACTGGGATCAACAAGGACGGATGTGGGTTGTCGAGATGACCAACTATATGCCCAATGTTGATGGTGCAGGTGAAGACATCCCTACAGGCAAAATCAAAATCCTCCTTGATCATGACCATGACGGCTTCATGGATGAAGCCAAAATATTCTTAGATAGCTTGATCTTGCCACGTGCTATCGCCCTCCTATACAATGGCCTGTTATACGTTGAACCTCCCAATTTATGGTGGGTTGCCACGGATGGTGACACACCTGGAACACGCATACTCGTCGATAGTCTTTATGCCAAAGGTGGCAATGTAGAACATCAACCCAATGGACTCCTCTACAATATTGACAACTGGATTTACAGTGCCAAAAGCCACTTCCGCTATCAATTGCGCAATGGCCGGTGGATTAAAGAACCTACATCGTTTAGAGGCCAATGGGGCATCACGCAAGATGATTGGGGCAGATTGTATGCCAACAATAACTCCAATGGCCTCTTTGCTGATTATGTGCTCCCCAACACCGTCATCAATCACACCTTTTATACGCCCCAATATGCCATATACCAAAATGTATTTGAAGATAGAAGCATTTATCCTTTGCATGCCACCTCGATCAACCGTGGATATAAAAAGGACGCTCTAGACTCCTTGGGGAGAGTGCGGCATTTAACATCGGCATGCGGCCCGTTGATATCGTCAGGAGATGTTTATCCCGGAGATGTGTTTATCTGTGTTCCCGAAGCCAACCTCATCAAACGAACTCATTTTGCTCATTCTGACAACGACTCCACTGGCGTTTCTAACTACTATCAAGATGAAGAGTTCTTGGCAAGTATGGATGAAGGCTTTCGGCCTGTCAATCTATTTACAGGTCCGGACAATCTCATGTATATCGTGGATATGCATCGCGGAGTGATCCAGCATAAAACCTATATGACCAATTATCTACGGAAACTGATCATGGACAAAAAACTCGATCAAATCACCGGGATGGGTCGAATACTCCGATTGTCTCAATCAAAGCGGGATATACCAATAACTGACAAAAAACTAGATTTTGACAATGCATCCGACACAGATCTTTTCGCATTGCTCGAGAGCGATCACCGATATGTGCGATTGCGCGCTCAACATCGTCTCATCCAAAAGGATGACCTTACACTTCTGCCAGAGCTCATAAGATTGTTCTATACCAGCCAAAACCCCATCACTCAAGTACATGCCTTGCGAACCATAGATGGCTTGCGCATCCCGTTGGATACAATACTACTTCATGCCCCAAGGAGCGATCACCCTATGGTCATTGTTCATATTCTTGATATAGCGACTCGAATAGGGACGCCATCCATAACACTTAAACTGATACAACAATACTTGCCTATAAAAAACCATGATGTATATCGCCAGATCGGACGTACAACGGGATCTTTGTTATCGACCAAAGAAAAGGGCAAAATTTGCGGTATATACAATAAACTACTGCTGCAATTTCCCAATGATGCGATTTTGGCCGAAATGATTGTGAGTGGTATTGAAGGCCATGAAAACTCGTGTCCAACGATATTTACAACTCATCGCTTTCCTAAAATGCAACTTGTTTATGCCAAGCTTAAAGCCAATATGCATAATGGACAAATGAACAATATATACCGTAAGAATCAATCAGTCGGTATTGACACCCGAACTAATGGCAAATTGCTCTATGATAGACATTGTTCCATCTGCCATGGTCAAGGGGGGCACGGCATCTCCTCCTTAGCTCCATCTCTGATCGGTGCACACATCGTAGAATCCGGTGTGCGTCCAATAGCACTAACCATATTGACTGGCTTAACAGGCCCTATCAACGTATCAGGACAATTTCAAACGTACTCCTCAGATATGCCGGGGTTAAAGGCCAATAAAAATATCACAGACCAGGATATTGCCGATATTGCCAATTTTGTTGCCAATGGCTTCCGATCACATCCCCAACAAATAAAAGTAGAGGAGGTAACATCCTTGCGACAGATAGCTTCAGAGATGCCTGAGGTGCCTACCGAACAAGTTATTGACAGCATCTTGTCCCGCATAGAATAAGGTAAATCAAACCAACTACATGTGACTGATACTACTATTGGAGCAATGACATCCAGATTGAAAAATCACAGTCAAAGATTTGTTAAGGTGCACAGTCATCCACAGTACGAATTCATTTTGTCTATGCGAATCTCTATTTTTGCTCATCAACAGATATAAAAAGAGAGGTTCTTTATCTTTTAGTTATCTGATTCAAACAATAAAACAAGTACTATGAAAAACACAATCCTCCTATTGTTAATGACTTTTGTAACAATGAATCTATCCGCACAAGACGAAAGTCCCTGGCCGGAACTAGACAAAAGTGTCCTCGATGTGGCTATGTATCCTATGAAAGCACAATGGCGCAACCATCTGAAAGAGGCAGATCGACATACCCAGCCCAAAGTTCGTGTCGTCTATTCGCGCCCGCTGAAAAAAAATAGAGACATATTTGGAGGTCTGGTTCCATATGGTAAAGAATGGCGTCTTGGGGCCAATGAAGCTACATTGATCACCTTTTATCAACCTGTGAGAATAGGTGAGTCATCCCTAAATCAAGGCACTTATACTATTTTTGCCACACCCCAACGAGATCAATGGACGTTCTATATCAGTACGGAAAAAGGTATCTGGGGTAATGCCAACAGAGACCTCTCAAAAACCGTAGCTGCTCTCACAGTTCCTTCCAAGAATATCAAAGAAACGAGAGAAGCATTCAGTATGACATTTCAAGAAATTGATGATTTAGGTGTCAACCTTGTCGTCTCATGGGAAAATAAAGAAGTCGCCCTACCGATTCATTTTAATCCAATCTTATATAGTCCAATGGATGCCAGTCCAATGGATGTAGCACACTACCCCGAAAAAAGTGCCTACCTCAATTACCTCGAGGGTGATGAAAAAAATATTGAGCCAAAAATTGATGTCCGCTACTCCAGACCTTATAAAAAAGGAAGAAATATTTTCGGAGATTTGCTCAAACATGGTGACGTCTGGCGCATAGGAGCCAATGAATCCACTGAGATGACGCTGTATCAAGATATCGATATCAACGGCATCAAAATCCACCGAGGGTCATATGCTTTATATGCTGAATTGCATGAAGATACTTGGGATCTTATTTTTAGTACAGATCTCCCCAGTTGGGGCAATGCCAATAGAGATTTTACCAAAGATGTAGCCCGTGTAACTATCTCGGCAACTCAAGAAGATGAAGTGGTCGAGAACCTCTCGATAATATTTAAAGATCAAGAAGAAGGCCTTGTGAATATGATTATCGCTTGGGACAAAAC
>JAJRXG010000230.1 GCA_024276375.1 Bacteroidota bacterium
AAAAAAAGGCAATTTTTTCGTCAGATGACGCTTATTTTTTGAGGCATAGCAGCGCTACGGCGAAAAAAATAGCGGAAATATGACGGGGAAAGTGTTTTTTTTTTAGCCAAAATGACGCCTACCTGAATAGTAACGATCAAATAGTGCAAAATCTAAATTGTATGAAATATCTAATCTTCTTTGTGAGTCTTGTATTCATCAATATTGTTGAGTCTCAAACCATCGATTTATCCTATTATCTTCCCGATGTCACTTACGACCAAAATATCACTACGCCCAAGGAATTTTTAGGCTTTGAAGTGGGAGAATGGCATGTATCACATGACAAACTCTATTTTTATTTAAAAACCCTGTCAGAAGAATCTGATCGAATCAGTCTGACAGAATATGCGAGAAGCCATGAACAGCGTCCTTTAATCTATCTTACCATTACTTCTCCCTCCAATCACAATAGACTTGAAGATATACGACTTCAACATATCAAACTCACAGATACCCGAGTCAGCGAGTCAATCGATATTGATGAGATGCCGATCGTTGTATATCAGGGCTGTTCTATACATGGCAATGAGCCCAGTGGTGCTAACGCGGCTTTGGCAACAGTGTACTATTTGGCGGCAGCTCAAGGGCAGGAAATTGAGGAGTTGTTGGACAAGGTCGTCATCCTTTTTGATCCTAGTTATAATCCGGATGGTCTCAATCGATTTGCCTCATGGGTAAATGTCCATAAGGGCAAACATCTCATCTCAGATCCTAATAGTAGAGAATACAATGAGATCTGGCCACGCGGCAGAACAAATCACTACTGGTTTGATCTCAATAGAGATTGGCTTCTTCTAACACATCCCGAAAGTCAAGGTCGCATACGAACATTCCATCATTGGAAACCGGATATCCTTACAGACCACCATGAGATGGGTACAAATTCTACTTTTTTCTTTCAGCCTGGAATTGAGTCAAGGACCAATACCAATACTCCAAAACGCAATCAGGAGCTTACTTACGCAATCGCAAAGTATCACGCACGAGCTTTGGACAAAATAGGATCGCTCTATTACACCAAAGAATCCTTTGATGATTTTTACTACGGCAAGGGATCTACTTATCCGGATGCTCAAGGATGTATAGGGATTTTGTTTGAGCAAGCTAGTGCACGAGGACATGTGCAAGCAACGGACAATGGGTTACTCACCTTTCCATTTGCCATTAGAAACCAAGTGACAACGATGCGCTCAACCCAACAAGCCGCTTTGGGACTTAGAAAGGAAGTCTTGGAATATAAAAGAAATTCATTTTTAGAGGCTAGGGAGCTTGCTAAGAAGAATCCCATCAAAGGTTATGTATTTGGCGAGGAGCGCGATCCCTACAGAGTCTCTAGATTTATAGACATCCTGCTTCAACATCAGATTGAAGTGTATCAACTGAAGAAAAATTTCACTTATGAAGACGAGCAATTCAAAGCCGGACAAAGCTTTGTTGTGCCACTAGATCAAGATCAATACAGGCTTGCCAAGTCCATATTTGAAAAAGTGACGAGCTTCAGAGATAGCCTATTTTATGATGTCTCAGCATGGACAGTACCTTTGGCGTTTAATATTCCCTATGCAAAGATGAACAAGCAACCAAATGCGTATATCGGAAAAAGGGTTGCGAGCGCTCCATGGCCAAGGGGTCAATTGACCGGCGTAAGCGACCCATATGTATATCTCATGAGTTGGCATCAATATTTGGCTCCCAAGGCATTGAATCAAATGCTCGAAGCCGGAATCATTCTAAAATTGGCCAATGAACCATTTACGGTTCAGACCGAGGATGGCTTGCAAACCTTTGACAGAGGTACAGTCATCATCCCAGTAGGCAACAATCAACCGATTGACAAGCATACTTTAGACCACATTATGCAATCTATAGCTTTAGACAATCATCTTGTTATCAACTCTCTATCAACAGGATTGGTTGAGTCGGGGGTCAATTTGGGCAGTAGATCCCTGAGTACCATCAAGAAGCCGGAGGCAATCATGTTAGTTGGCAATGGTGTAAATTCGTATGATGCCGGAGAACTTTGGTTTCATTTTGATCAGATATGGCATATGGCGATTCCAATGATTGATATTTCGCACTTGAATAGGGTCAATTTGTCAGATTACAAGACTATAATTATGCCGGACGGTTCATATACGGATCTCAAAAAACACAGTGGAGCACTAAAGTCATGGGTGCAAAAGGGCGGGAATATTGTAGCCATTAAGGGAGCCATAAACTGGTTGAAAAATCAGGAAATCATTGCAATAACATATAAAGCAGAAGAAAAAAAAGAAACCAAATCAAATCCTATTGAAAGTTTTGCTTCGTATGCCGATCACAACGAAGAAAGGGGCTCCAAAGTGACTGGAGGGATGATTGCCATGGCCGATATAGATGTTACTCATCCACTCTTTTATGGATATAATAGACCGACACTAGCGATTTTCAAGCGGGGTAACAGTTTTTATCAGGTGCTTAATGGCAAGTACAATACACCGGCTCGGTACAGTCAAAATGCTGTTTTAAGTGGATATCTTCATCGGGACAATCTGGCTAAGATGAAGGGTGCCGCTGCCGTCTTTACTTCACAACTTGGCAGGGGGAAAGTGATCGGATTGGTTGATAATCCTGTTTTTCGTGGATATTGGTGGGGAAGTTCGACCTTACTTGCCAACGCTCTATTCTTGGGGCATAGTTATTGATAAATAGGATTTATGAGAGGAGGACGATTTTAGGTCAAAATTTTAAGTTTAGCTTTGTCGCACCATTAAGCCAGTACATCCCTTGATCGAATTACTAAGCAATAACTCATTACTCTTACTCTTTACGGTTGCCGCTCTCGGATACTTAATAGGCTCTATTAAGATCGGCGTGAATCGGTTTGGAGTCGCTGCAATTTTGTTTGTTGGATTGGCATTTGGTGCCATAGATGATCGATTGGTTATCCCAGAGATTGTCTTCATGCTTGGTCTTGCTCTTTATGTTTACAGCATTGGTATCAGTAGCGGTCCTGCATTTTTTGCCTCATATAAAAAAAGAGGATTTAAGGATATAGGATTTATACTTTTGATGTTGTCTATATCGGGTCTCATCGCTTTGGCGCTGAGCTGGATGTTTGGTTTTTCTCCAGGTGCTATAACGGGCATCTATGCTGGCAGTACAACCAATACGCCTGCCATGGCAGGTGTTATTGATTACATCAATAATGCCAATTTGGAAAGGAAGGATTTTATTATTCAAGAACTTGTTGTAGGATATTCTTTCTCCTATCCGATGGGTGTATTGGGGGGCATGATTGCTATTGTTCTGACGGAGAAGTGGCTCAGAATAAACTTTCAAGAAGAAGAAAAATCGCTTCGTTCTGAATATCCTATCGGTGAAGATTTGACAAGTCGGACTGTTCATGTGACCAATGCTGAAGCAATCGGTATCCCAGTACGGGATCTGATGAAAAAGTACCAGTGGAATGTTGTGTTTGGGAGGATTGCCTCCAAGGAAACAATATCACTTGTCAATTGGGATACCATATTTCATGTAGGGGATAGAGTTATGATGGCCGGGAGCAATGAAGCTTTAGCTCGTGCTGAAGAGGTATTGGGAGAGAGAGCATCACAACATTTATATCACGACAAAAGTATATATGATACCCGACGTATTTTTGTGAGTAACCCCATGGTTGTCGGCAGGTCGTTGTCATCATTGCAACTGGATCAAAAATACAACTGCGTTATCTCCAGAATCCGCAGAGGCGATATGGAGATGCTTGCCAAGGGTGACACGATATTGGAACTGGGTGATCGCATCCGCTTTGTAGCACGTAGAAAAGACCTCAAAGAGCTTTCAAAATTCTTTGGTGACAGCTACAAAGCATCGGCACATGTCAATCTATTTTCATTTGGGTTGGGTATCGGAATTGGTCTCATCATCGGCAATATCGATATTTCTGTAGGTGCCATCTCATTTAAATTGGGATATGCCGGAGGGCCACTGATAGCAGGATTAGTGCTTGGATCATTGCGTAGAACGGGGCCTATAATATGGTCTATGCCTTATGCTGCCAATGTCACGCTTCAACAGATTGGTCTGATCCTTCTTCTGGCAACGATCGGGGTACGCTCGGGGCAGTCTTTTGTCAATGCCTTTTCGATAGAAGGTATATGGATGCTCATGGGCGCTGCTATAATCAGCCTGTTGACGGCACTCATTACATTGTTGATTGGGTACAAATTTTTGAATCGGCCTTTTAGCCTATTGATGGGTATCGTTTCCAACCAACCTGCAATATTGGATTTTGCACTTGCTCGAACGGGAAATCAATTGCCGACGATAGGATATACTATGATGTTTCCGATCGCCTTGATCTGCAAGGTTGTCATAGCCCAGATACTTTTCCTAATTTTAATGTAGCTCAGTCTTGGGGTGTTGCTTTAAACATTCTTATGCTCGAGATCATTATAACATTGTGCAACAAGTCCTCACAAAAAATGATTAAAGTATGAGCCCACTCCAGAATCTGACTATTTTCGCAAAATGAATTATTTTGGATGAGATTTGTGTTTTTCGAGATTCAGCGATGCCTGAGTATCAGTTAATTGAGAAAAGTGCAAAGGTTGCCTGTCTGCCGAACAACAGGTAGACCAAAAGAAACATTTTTGGTTTTGTGAGTTTTCGGAGTGGGCTCAAGTATTAAAAGTACTGAAACCTAAAATGAAGTCAATTAAAAAACACACCGATCAGTTGTTAGCTTAACCATCACGATGTCTAAGTAAATCTTAAGTATATCGCCTTGTTATGAATATCAAGTGATTGATTGCCAAGACGAACCACAAGCGACTCAATTTGTCCTATATTATTAAATGACTTTATAACAATAATGCTCTTGCCGTCATGAAAAAAGAATTTATAAAAATCCTTCTCGAAGAACATTTGAGCTGTCAGTCATGTCCTTCTCCCCGCGAGGTATCTGATTTTTTTCAACAGATCATGGGGTTGTTATACTGGGACTACGCAACCAAAAAGCTAAGCGACATAGCATCGATCGAATCAGAATGGGCTAGTCTTGAGAGGGGACTTGAGCAACTACTAAAACGTAATAAGCCTTCAAGTGATAGAAGTATAAAAAAGATCTGTCAAGGTTTTTTCGATCAGATTCCGGCCGTTTACAGTACCCTCAACCAAGATATTCGAGCTATATATGAAGGAGATCCGGCTTGCACCTGCCATCGTGAAGTTATAAGATCGTATCCGGGATTCTATGCCATAGCGGCTTACCGAATCGCCCATGCGATGTATGTTTTGGGGATCCGGGACTTTCCAAGAATCATTACTGAACATGCACATAGTATAACGGGAATTGATATTCATCCCGGAGCTCAAATAGCACCCTCATTCTGTATTGATCACGGTACCGGTATTGTGATCGGTGAAACATCTGTCATACATAAAGAGGTCAAAATATATCAAGGAGTAACTCTTGGCGCTTTAAGCGTTAAAAAATGTGATGCTGACAATAAGCGACACCCTACCATTGAAAGAGGTTGTGTCCTATATGCCAATGCGACCATTCTCGGAGGAGATACCATCATCGGGCATGACTCTATAATCGGAGGAAATACATGGATCACGAGAAGTGTCCCCCCACAGTCTAAGATATATTATCAAGCACTGATGAATACAGATGAGGGAGCATTGGATCGTATAGTTTATAAGAATTATGCTAAATAATCAAGATGATATGTCGATGAAAATAGAGGCTATAGTCTTTGATCTAGGAGGTGTGTTGATACATTGGGATCCTCGATTGGTTTATCGTCAGATATTCAACACGGAGGAAGAGATGGATTGGTTCTTTGAGCACATATGTACATTTGAATGGAATGAAGAACAGGATGCTGGGCGCTCTTTGCGTGAAGCTACTCAAACCAAAATCCTCGAATACCCACAATGGGCCGAACACATCAAGGCGTACTACGGCCGTTGGGAAGAGATGTTGGGAGGCTCAATAGAACAGAGTGTATCACTGCTCAATAAAATAAAAACAGATCAGAAATATCGCCTCCTGGCATTGACCAATTGGTCTAGTGAAACATTTCCTATTGCTCTTGAGCGATACGAATTTCTGCAATGGTTTGAAGGGATTGTAGTTTCGGGCGAGGAATTTACTCGAAAACCGTTTCCGGAAATATACAAAATCCTGTTTGATCGCTATCAAGTAAATCCTAGCTCAGCGATTTTCATTGATGACAATAAGCGCAATGTACAAGCGGCTCAACGATTAGGTATGCAAGTGATTCATTTTAAATCGCCCCTACAACTCGAACAAGAACTAAGAAATTTTCACATAATATAACCCTTGACCATTATGGCTACGCTTCTTCAGCTCATTGGCAACACCCCTTTAGCGCAATTGCAAACCATTCCTCCTAAGCCGGGCGTATCAATATATTGTAAGTTGGAGGGCAACAATCCCGGTGGTAGTGTTAAGGACAGAGCGGCCTATGGGATGATTACTGGTGCACTCACATCAGGTGCCATAAAAAAAGGAGACCATCTAGTAGAAGCAACGAGTGGAAACACCGGTATCGCTCTTGCTATGATAGCGCAATTACAAGGACTCCACATGACACTGGTCATGCCCGAAAGTGCTACGCGCGAACGAATCCTTGCTATGAAAGCATATGGTGCCAAGGTTGTTCTCACCCCTGCCGAAAAGACAATAGAGTATGCCCGTGAAAAAGCAGAACTGATGGCACAAAATGATGGTTATCATATGCTAAATCAATTTGCCAATGGCAACAATCCCGATATACATTATCGCACTACAGGACCGGAAATATGGAGAGACACACAAGGCAAGATTACACATTTTGTTTCCGCCATGGGCACGACCGGTACCATCATGGGAGTCTCACGTTATTTAAAAGAACAAAATCCTAGTATTCAAATCATCGGAACTCAACCCACTGAAGGCTCAAGTATCCCGGGCATCAGACGATGGTCACCGCAGTTTTTGCCCAAAATATATGAAGCGCATCGCGTTGACCGGATCATAGATGTCAGCAGAGAAGAAGCAATGATCATGACTCGGCGCATGGCTCAAGAGGAGGGTATCCTTGCAGGAATGTCAAGTGGTGGAGCATTATTTGCTGCTACTAAACTGGCTAACGAACTTGTCACAGGTCTTGTCGTCACGATCGTATGTGATCGTGGAGATCGATACTTCAGTTCAGAATTGTTTGATGTATAGAACTTAGCATCTAGGCTCATCTATCATAAGAGAAACCAACTAGTGTGCAACACAATTCTGCGCTATCTTATCCTTTACAATAAGAAACTGGGTGTACTTGAGGTGAAGCAAACACACTTCATCAAGGCAAGACTACGCTGTACTACTGCCTACCGACAAAGATCTTCTCGGTAATGACCCCCTTCTGCGTCTGGATAGTGGCGATATACATGCCTTCTGACATCTGGTGGGTCAATGTAAAATTCCTATCTCCTATATTAGACTGTCGGAATATCTCAGCACCTGTAATATCTAAAATAGATACAGAAACAAGCTCATCATTATTTCGGGCATGAAAGTTAATCTGTCCCGATGAAGGGTTGGGAAATACCGTAACCTCCGGTTGGATTGTCTCGATCTCTTCATTGGCAAATCTATACGTCAATTGTAGTGGAGTAGTCTGTATCTTAAACTTACGTCCTGATCCATCCGTAACAATGGCCTTAGTAAAAATCACATCAATAGGGCGCTTATCATCTGAAGGGCGGAAACCGTCAGTGTCCACAGACCCTTCAATCTGAAGAGTTCCAATCTTGCCTTGACCAAAAACACCAATCTTAGATGTCCTTGTAATCGCAACTTCAACATATCCTCCTACGGTTCGACTCATGGTCAAGACAGGACTACCCGATCCAAACCAATCAGTATTGGGGTGAAAAAGGATTTTATCTGTATTGATTAAATCCGTAGGCAATTGTACACCAAAGGCTATCCCTTGACGATCTTCTACGGGATGGGTATTGCTTCCAAGTACCACATCAATATAGATTACCTCTCCCTTAGAGAGAGAAGTAGCCGAAGTTGTAAACGTCAAAGGATCTTCTTTTTCTGCCAATACTTCAATAGCCGTAATGTCGTGGTATGCATCCAAGTTGTTGGCTATACCCATTGTATCCTCGGCATTGATGACACCATCACCATTACTATCAACATACTTCGTATTGCTATCTCCTCCTTCTTGATCAAAATACCAATCATCCGCATAGTTGCCTCCCCAATCAGATCCTGTCACCGTCCGACTTATACCTGATGCCCCATAGTTGTAACCGATCGCCAACAAATCACCTACTGATACTTTTCCATTATTGTCTGTATCTCCAGACCAGACACAATCGGCACCAAAACATGGGCAAGCCTCCGTCTTGGGCAATACTTCTACACTAATACTGACTTGTCTGCAAGTACCATTGCCCACGCAATACTCCAATACAAATTCATCTGTACCAATATATCCTGCTGCTGGTCGATACACAGCCAATCGATAACCACTAATAGCTCCACAATTCTCATGGAGATAAGAGCCTAAGTTCAAACTGAGATTGCCATGTGCCGGACTTGTCACCTCAGACCAAGAGTACCCTTTTATCGGTGCATCATATTGAATCGCAAAAGGCGTGCCCTCTTGTGTCACAAATTGATACAAACTTTTCTGTGGTAAATAATTGCCTACATATATTTCGATTCTTCCTGTCAATTCTTGTTGTCCATCAAAAATCGTATAGAAAAATTCCTTTACGCCACTAAAACCAGATTCAGGAATATAGGAGAACCGGTCATTGTCCCAAGTCAATTCATCCGAATAGTCTATTAGGACTCCATCCTTACGATAGTCATTCTCCAGTGGATCAAATGAGATCGCTACATCAACCGGTGTGAAAACATAATCATCATTGACAAAATTACCAGATACGCTGTTGTCAATCACATTCACACTGACTTCAACCATACCACCATCGGCATTGATCATAGAGAAACTCTCGATCCCACTAAAGAAGTCAGCAGGTGTATATCTCCAGACCTGATCTTCGATTTTATCCAATCCCATACCATCTCCATCTACTATCTCATACGACGGATCATCTAAAAATATATCCAATTGCGTCCCGGATAACATGGTGTACTCCAATTGCTTCCCAACCATGGGATCACTACCAAATACCTCTACCACAACAATACCCGAAGACTTATATCCATCAGCATCTTCAATAAAATAGTTGAACGCAGTCTGTCCTTCAAATCCTACAGCAGGCGTAAACACAAGGATATTGCCCTGTTGACTAACACTTCCATCGGCCACCAACTCTGTCCCTAAGAGGGTTATCCCACCAGCACCCGGAATGTCATTGGCCAATACATCGATACTCACAGACGTCTCATCATCTGATACCGTTGCTACATCCTTGACTGCCGTCAAGAGTGAAGGCACAACATCTACTATAAGCGTCGTATATACCTTTGTCTGTAGATTGATCGCCGATGTCCGCTCGACCACAAAAGATGCCTGCCCGACAAAATCTACTTGAGGAGTATATGAAAAACGATATTGAAGATTATTGGTGATCTCTTCTTCTACAACCTCATCGGATTGAGCATTGGTAAACGATACAGTGTTGATTGGTAATCGTGAATAAAAAGTTGTATCAAAGGAAGTACCCTTTAAAATTTTCGCCTTTATGTAACTCGGATTTAAGTCTTGGGCATGAATTTGACCTCCCCAAAACAAAATAATGAGAAAAACAATAGGGAAAACACGTAAAAATTTGGGCATATTTCTCCGTTCTTGGTTTACTAAGGCAAGATACGACTTTTCTTATATTGGATTCATAAATATTATATTAATTTTAATATGTACTTTTCTCATAATGTGTTGCTGACTCATTTATTTAAGCAATAAATGCTCGCTCCTCGTGTTAAAGAGATTATGACTTATTTCATTGGATTTGTCCTGAAAAGTGTATTTTCAAGGAGCATAGAGTAGAACCCAAATATGAAAGCCGCAAAAATCTTCCGGAAAATCCCCAAGGGAACACTTTTAGACTTTGTCGCTTCTTTGAATACCGGTAAAAACGATCGAAACAAGAGATTGTTTATCGTCGGATCATGCTTATCCCGATTGCTCAACAAGCAAAACATCAACCATAAGGTTCTTCTCACATCGTTGCCAAAAACATACGACAAAAGTTTTCTAAACAAAGACCTTCATGACTTAATAGAGGAACTTCTTGACTTTCTTGCACATCGAGAACTCAATGACGATGACCTTCTAAAGTACAGGTTAAAAATGGATACCATCAACAGGTATAATTTACATGAAATTTGTTCTTATACTTATAAGAAAGTACAAAAGTCAATTTCAGCCGAGCACTTGTTAAGCAGCGAAATTGCACATAACAAATATTGTCTGAATAAGCTTAGATTTGATTCAAACAACAGTTTGGTTGGAATTCTTTCAGAACCGGATGTTTCCGATGTTGAAATGATAGGCAAATTGCATGAAGATTTGACAAATTATTATAAAGCAGAAACCCTTCATCTAGCTCACTTTCAATACATGATATTAAGGCGAAGGAACATAACTGAAGAACACCATGTACTCAAACTTGAATCAATCATAGATGATTCAAACTATAGTTCAGAACTATTAGAACTTTATCATATTATTTTTTTAATACAAAAGAATAACAATACGGATAAAAGCAAAATCATCCGATCTATTGAATTGTTTGAGCGTCTTGAAAAAAGAATTAGTGTTTCAGAATTCAATATTCTTTATATCGGTCTCACTAATTTTTTTGCTTGGCAAAGGAATTCCGGAATACGAATATTTGATGATCTTAATTTTCGCGTCCATAAATTAGCTATCAATAAAGATATATACAAAGACTCTATTAGCATAACCCTCTATCGTGAGATAATATTCTATGCCTGTAAAGTCAATGAATTTGAATGGGCGCTTGAGTTTTCTGAAGAGTACCAAGATAAGCTCCCTGAAGAAATTCAAGAGACTGCCTACTCCTTCAATAAGGCAAGGATCTACATCAACATGAAGCAATATGAAGATGTGATCGAAACACTTCGAGATGTGGAATACAAGGATATCACCTATAATCTCAATTCTAAGCTCATGCTGATGGTATCATTTTACGAGTTGGATGAATTTGAGACTTTGTTAGCGACGATACGAGCCTTTAAGGTATTCCTGCGACGACGTAGGAACGTTTCACTAGCTCGAAAGGCCAACTTTACCGGATTCTGCGATGCACTGTACAATATCATGATGGCAGATGACAAACGAGATCCCAAGCGAATTCAGAAAGCCGAAGATATTATCACTGCTAACCCTGCCATCCCCAATACCTCTTGGCTCAAAGAAAAAATCGAAGCACTCAATATTACACGGTAAGGTTCAACTTATAGGCTCTATATCCATGAGAGCTGATCTGGGGTAGCCGAGGTCACATGTAAAGTTTTGGTAAAACAAAGACTGTGTAATTCAGAAAATATTCGAAGTACTCGGCTTAGAGAAGAAAATTGGAAACTACTGTGGAGCAATACCCAAGGTTTGCAATCATAATCCCACCTCGTTTTGGCGCACATTATTGACGCGCTCCGTAGCCGGAGTGGCGGTTGCCATCAATAATTGTGACAAAACTCCGTAGCCGGAGAGGCAATTAATTTTCTGAGTAGCACAAAACCCTTCGATTGACTCCGTAGAAGGAGAGACGATCGCTATCAATAATTGTGACAAAATACTTTCAACACATATTGATATCCATACTTCTTGATTTCTCCTCATTTTCTCAATATAATACGCAGAGTACACTCATCAACGGATCACGGGGAAGCAAAAAAGCTGAACACCGTTTGTCCATAATTGCGATGCTCGACATACTGAGTATGTGCCGTGTACGAAGTCCGAGCACTATGCTCTATAACCAATATTCCATTATCAGCAAGCGCAGCAGATAGGATTAGATCCGGCAACGAATCGATCCAGGAGAGATCATAAGGAGGATCAGCCAAAATATAGGAAAACTGTACGCTATTTCTTCGCAAGAACTTCTTTACATCACTTCGGACTACTTTAATCTCTTGATGCAAGTCAAGCTTATGTACTATCTCCTTCATCCATTGGGTGCACTTAAAATACCCATCCACATATATCACATGAGAACAACCTCTCGAGGCCACTTCCAAACTATGCGCTCCAGTTCCGCCAAATAGATCCAGCATTGCCATAGATGGATAGTCCACCCTAAACTCTAGCATATTGTACAGTGCCTCGCGGGATAAATCAGTGGTGGGACGGGTAGGCCACCCTTTCATTGGGGGTCGAAGCACCCGTCCTCCCATACTTCCTCCGATAATACGCATCTGTAAGAGATTGAATAGACTATGAGCTTAAAATACAATAAAGTGGATAAAACAAGGATTTATCTCCGGGCTGACTCCCGGGAATCAACAAGGGATTGTAGGGTTCTGACACCTTATGAAAGTAACCCTTCATCAATTCTATAAGTTCTTTATCCTTGTCTCCAGTTCCGGACAACCAAATAGGTACATCCTCACCGCTATATTGACTTTTATATACATGATTGATATGATAAAATGTAGTAGTAGTGTCGCTACTTGCATACACATTGGAAAGCCCAATATATCCATCTTTTACGGCAACAACCACAACACAGGTATTGAGAATGCATATATGGAGGCCATAATCATCCGCTGCATCAATCCGGTCTAAGTAAACCGTCAAAAAGTGACTCAGCGTAGGTGTGTCAAAAACCTCCTTGACGCTGTGCAAGGTAGTCTTGGGGATAGCATAGCATACACGAAAGTCGTAAGAAACAGGTCGATCCGCTCTGAAAATATATGCGTCCGGATCATCCAATGCTCTGGTGTGCTGTAATATAGCCGAGATATCTTGTGGACGATAATCAATATTTGGCAGAAGCATAACGATGGTACTAATATATGCGACTTTGGCTTTCTTTACTTGTCCACTTGTTACCTCCCTCACAGTGGTTGATAACGAGGATTGGGTATAGGCAGGATTGCCCGATGCGACGAGTCTTGCATCCGGGTCAAAAAGTCCATAAAAAAAACTGTCTGCACCAATTAATGCAGACAGTTCATATTTATTTTCTGAAGTGGTGAAGCTCTCTGCCTCTCGATTCAGACTTACCTCCAATTTCCTTCTAGATTAGGTGTTGACATACTACCAAATCCTATCCGAGCATCCGGATCATATGATTTCTCATATTTGCGATAATGCGGATCTGCAAAGGGGCCCATAAATTCTTTGAAGCGTGTCATTGTTTCCATCACCGGTACAATTGTCGATTGATAGGTCACCGTGTCTGCCTGCATTTCAAATTTAACCTTATTGTCCGTAAACGGTACAAAGGCTAAGTTATCGAGATTGATCTCCAACTCTTTAATTTTGTCTATCGCGGGCGAGTAGGTCACCACTTTGATAAATTTATCCGGGTTGGTTGGATCCTCGGGGTCAGCTTCTAGAGATACAGAAGGAATACTATCAGTCTTCATAACCTGCACCAGTTCTTCAAATGACTTGGCAAATTCACCTTTAATTTCCCGATGAATTTCCTGCACTGATCGTATTTGTTGCAGTTTATTGACAACAGTGGATTGTCGTTTATTCAACTCCTTACCAAAGGCAATGGGTTCTTTAATACTATTATAGAGCATAAATGCAAGGAAGACAATTAATGCTAAAATCAATAAATTAATGATATACTTCATCTAAGTCAGTTAGTTTTGAACAATCAAATAAATCATCCGGGATGAATCGAACTTTTAAAGGGTCAATTCAACCTAGTACCACAATAATACTATTTTTTAAAAAATAACGATATTCTTATTCAAAAAAAAAGATCATATGGCCACAAAATCCATCACAATTCTTGCTATTGAATCCTCCTGTGATGATACCTCCGCATCAATTGTTCGAGATGGCCGACTTCTCAGCAATCTTATTTCCAACCAAGATATCCACCGTCAATATGGTGGTGTTGTACCGGAGTTAGCCTCTCGAGAACATCATAAAGAGATCCTACCTGTAGTAGATGCAGCGCTGAAACATTCTGGTGTGTCACTTACTGAATTATCTGCAATAGGATTTACTCAAGGACCCGGTCTTCTGGGTAGTCTGCTAGTGGGCACTGCCTTTGCTAAGGGGCTTGCATGGTGTCTCAATGTACCGCTCATAGCGGTCAATCATATGGAGGCTCATGTAATGGCTCACTTTATAGATGATCCCAAACCCCAACTACCCTTCATTTGTTTGACTGTTTCAGGTGGACATACACAGATAGTCTTAATTGAATCTCATTATAAAATGCAAGTGCTCGGAACAACTCGTGATGATGCAGCGGGGGAAGCTTTTGACAAAATTGGTAAATTTCTCGGCCTCGACTACCCTGCAGGGCCGGAGATAGATAGATTGGCCGCGCTTGGCAAGGCAACTATTCCTTTTACTAAGCCTTCTGTTGATGGTTTGGATTTTAGTTTTAGTGGTCTCAAAACAGCCGTTATGTATCATCTCAGAGACCAAGTCCTAGCAGAACCAAACTATATCCAAGCGCACCTTCATGATATTTGTGCGTCTGTACAAGATACTATTGTTGAAGTCCTTATGGAGAAATTGGTCAAAGCGAGTGAAGTCACTGGCATCAAAGAAGTAGGTATCGCCGGTGGCGTATCCGCCAACAGTCATTTGCGGAAGCGCTTTGAATCCCAAGGTGCACGTCTCGGTTGGCGCATATATATTCCTGACTTTCAATATTGTACGGACAACGCCGGAATGATTGGGATCACCTCTCACTATAAATTTCTACACCAGAAATTCTCTGATCAATCCGTCACTCCGGATCCGCGACTCAAGATGATGCCCTTGTGATCCTCTCTCCTATCTGTATTACAAAGATTAGAAGAAAGTGTATCCGAAACTAATATTGGCATTCCAGCTATCTGTAAGTCCATTGCGCCCATAAGCCAACTGCATTGGTCCAAGGGGGGTTGACAAGGATGTTTTTATCCCATAGGATGCAAAACTCAATGACTTTCTATTCTGAATGGACTCGTTCAACAAGAAGGTAGGACTACCTGCCAGATAGTGACCTTGTAGGGTAATATACATAGACCCCAAAGGATGCCAACGGAGACTTAAACCCCAAAGTGCAAATTCTTGCATATACACTTGATGTGCATTGAGGCCGATCATTTCTACGCTTGCATTATTGCGATTTTCCAAGCCTCCGATACGATAATTATTGGTCAATGTCTCTTTGGATTTCCATCCTGCATTGAGCGTTCCCTCACCGACCAATCTATCTGTGATGGTCAAGTAAGTGGCCAACTTGATGTCTGCAGATACGTAAGATTGATCTTCGGGAATATACAGTTCATTGGAACGTCCTGCTTCAACACTTCTTGTCAAGTAATTGTAGTAGATCAATCGCGATTGCAGGTCAATTCCTTCACTAGCCAAGTAATGTGCATCGGTTGTTTGGTAAGAAAGCGTCAGACCCAAGATCCCATCTAGGCGTTGATATTCAGAAAAATCATCTACAGAGGCCTCGCGGGCTTCCAGCGAAAAGTGCTCCATACCAATGTATCCGTTCAACAGAATATCATTGTTTGGTTCGTAACCTACACCCAATTGTACAAATGTAT
>JAJRXG010000231.1 GCA_024276375.1 Bacteroidota bacterium
ATCTACATTTGACTCACCAAAATACCCGACGATTCCAAGTACGGTAATATTACCGGTATTTTCAAATACTATTCTTTGTGCTTTTTCTTTGTCTCCAAATTCATTGTTTCCCATTACAAATCCATCATTGGTGGTAAATATAGCAGGACGGGCACAATCCTCCTCAAGTACCAGTGGAAAAACGGGAACTTCTACCAGCAGATTTTTACTTGTTTTTGAAGGAAGGTTGACCGATAAGGATCTCTCAGGGGTATAGGGAAAGACTACTCTATTTTGGCTGATTAAACCATTTAAGAAGAAGGATGACAATAGAAAAATGACTGTTAAGTGACGCATGTTTTAGTTGTTTAGTATAATAAAAAGAAACTCAGTCTATAGAAACAGAAATTAATATATATAGAAATAGAAATATAAGGATTTATTAGTAACTAGCGAAACATTGGTAAAAGTATATTGATTTTTTGTATTAAAATGTCATTTCTACTACCTATTTCGACCTATTTTTTTAAGGATAGGGGTAATTTTAATTTTTGGGATTATTGACTGTCTTGTTACTAGGGTTTAGCACAATATTTAGTTGTGAGAATGGCGCGTCAATAAGTGAGCACAGTTTATTGTATAACCGTCAATATTCAGTATGCCGAACTATTATTGTCCTAAATTAGTTTTTGTTGTGAATAATTGCAGATCAATACCATTAGAACGATGAAGATAGGAATCCTAAGAGAGGGCAAGGTACCGATAGATCGCAGAGTTCCATTTACACCCAATCAATGTGCTCTGATATTACGCCAATATCCCGATTTACGATTGGTGGTGCAACCGAGTCCAATAAGATGTTTTCCGGATGAAGCATATCTGTTACAGGGTATAGAATTAGAGGAAGATATGGGAGATTGTGATGTCTTGTTTGGCGTCAAAGAAGTGCGTATTGAAGATTTGCTTGAGGGCAAAACATATTTTTATTTTTCACATACACATAAATTACAACCTTACAATCGAGCGTTGATACAAGCTATTTTGCGCAAGCGTATCGTACATATTGACTATGAGTGTCTGACGTATCCCAATGGAGATCGCCTTATAGGGTTTGGAAGATATGCCGGATTGGTGGGGGCGTACAATGGACTCAAGACATATGGAGAGAAGTATGGACTCTATCACCTTAAGTCGGCTCATCAGTGTCACGATCTCAACGAGATGATCCAAGAGCTTGGAAAACTACGGTTGTATCGGACAAAAATTGTCTTGACAGGATCGGGACGTGTCGCCAAAGGAGCGGTGGAGATACTTGATGCTGCGGGCATTGCTAGTGTAAATCCTGAGAAATACCTCTCCGGAGTATCACAGGATAGTGTATATACGTGGATTGATGCAGATCGGTATGTGGCACGTAGGGATGGGAGGGCTTTTGATTTGGCTCATTTTTACCGTAATGGAGGTGATTATAAGTCGATGTTTATGCCATATGCAAGGCAATCGGATGTATTTATCGCAGGGCACTATTGGGATCCAAATTCTCCTGTATTTTTTACTGCCCAACAAGCAGCTGAAGACGATTTTAGGATCAGAGTGATTGCTGATATCAGCTGTGATATAGGGAAGCCCATTGCATCCACTCTCAGAGCCAGTACGATCGATGATCCGGTATATGATTATGATCGATCGAGGGGGATTGAAGTACAGGCATATTCAGACAAGGATCATATTTCCGTGATGGCTGTAGATAACTTACCTTGCGAATTGCCTATCGATGCTTCGCGGGGATTTGGGGAGGTTTTGCTCTATGAAGTGTTGCCTTTGGTGATCCGGGGAGATGGCGATAAGATACTTCAAAGCGCCATCTTTACGAATGATAGGGGACATCTGACGAAGCCATATCAGTATATGCAATCCTATGTTGATGGTGAAGATTGATTTTAATAGTCAGTTTTAATACTTCCGTCAAATGGTACTTTTAGCTGATACAAGATATCTTCGTCATACTTGTCTTCTAAAACGTCGATGCCAAAATGAATCTTCCGGGTGTCATCTTGCACCAAGGTACCAAACAATCGATCCCACAAGGAGAAAATATTCCCAAAATTGGAATCCGTCCATGGACGTTCAAAATGATGATGAAACTTGTGCATATCCGGAGTAATAAACAGAACTCCTAGAGTTCGATCGAGCCACTTTGGAAAAGAGACATTGGCATGTTCATAATAGGTAAATACGATGGAAAGAATACGGTAGATAATATAATATGCCAATGGTATCCCACCTATTAGTATTGCGAGCAGGGCAAATACTTCCCTTACTACATAGTCACCGGGATGATGTCGCGTACCTGTCGTGACATCAACATGTGTATCACTGTGGTGTACAAGATGCATCTTCCACATCCATTTGACACGGTGCAAGGTGTAATGTGCCATGTATTGCGCTATAAAATCCAAGAGGAGAAGTGCAATTATGATTTCGACCCAATCCGGAAAGTAGATCATATTGAGAAGGCCCCATTGGTGGATTTCCATCCACTGAAATATACCCACCGTCATCAAAGTAAATAATGTGTTTATGATGAGGGTAGTGGCGAGAAAGAACAGATTGACTTTGGCATGATTCCACTTATTATAAGAAAATTTGAATAGGGGAATTACCATTTCCAATATCCAATTGAAACCTAGGCATGCAAAGACAACAGCGAGTTTTTGTAGTGATGTCAGCTGCTCAAAGAAAGAAATAAAGGACTCCATGTAGTATGTACTTGATGTTTGCACCGAAAATAATGAAGAACTCTCAATTACCATCATATCGAGATAAAATATATTGTCGTTTGGAATAACTAGGGTTTATCATTTGTCCCATACGTACTTTGAGATATGTTGTAACAATAGGGAGATGGATCTGATCATTGTCAAGAAATATTGCTTTTATTCCGATGAATCATACAGGGCTGTGATTCACTTTGTTGGTTCACAACGCTGACGATGTTGAAAAAAAAAAAAATAGCAATAGCCATCGGTGGGAATTGCAATCCTATCATTGGAGCAAGCAATGCTGAGACAACTGAAGTCCTAGCTTCAGAAAATGAACCATCATAGCGAGATACCCCAATCTTGTCTGATTTGATTGTTGTGCTCTCCTGCCTTTACGGATCCGTGTCGGATGCCGGAAGGTGTTCTTTCAAATCGTGGTGCGGGTGCGGGTTGAGTCACTCCATCTATATCTACATAGGTGTTTCGGGCTATATTGTGAGGATGTGACTGCGCTTCGATAAAATCAAGGACAGGGGCAAAGCATACATCACTACCTTCAAGCAAGTCACACCACTCTTTTTGCGTTTTTTGTTTGAATATATATTCGAGTTTGGCGGTGAGATGGACCCATTGGTTGGGATCCAGTTGTGAGCCAAATTCTGTTGTATCCAATTCTAGCATATCAATCAACAGATTATAAAATTGGGGTTCAATGGCTCCGATGGAGATATATTTTTGGTCTTTAGTAGCATACGTATTGTAGAAGTGCGCTCCTGAATCGAGCATGTTTACCCCCCTCTTAGTTGACCAGAGTCCCATGGCATGCAGTGTATGAAAAAGTGACATCATCAAGGCAGATCCGTCGGTCATAGCGGCATCTATAACCTGCCCTTTGCCCGATTGGGAGGATTCGATGAGTGCTGCCAGTATGCCAATCACTAGTAGCATCGAGCCGCCACCATAATCTCCTATGAGATTGAGCGGTATGATGGGCTTGCTCTTTTTAGAGCCGATGGCATGCAGAGCACCTGTAAGTGAGATATAGTTGATGTCATGTCCTGCGGCATGGGTCAGCGGTCCATTCTGTCCCCATCCGGTCATTCGTGCATAGATGAGTTTGGGATTTATCTCCATACATGTCTCGGGAGATACACCCAATCGTTCCATCACTCCGGGACGCAATCCTTCAAACAATACATCAGCCTTTGAAACGAGTTTGAGTAGAGTCTGTACATCTTTTTGGTCTTTCAGGTCAAGGGTGATTGATCGTTTTCCTCTTCTATTGCAATCTTTAGAATGCATTGGATTCTGAATGGGGCGTTCAACAATGATAACATCCGCACCCATATCAGCGAGCATCATCCCTGCAAATGGCCCCGGTCCAATACCTCCGATTTCGATAATTCTTATACCTTCTAGTGGCCCCATAGCAAGTATTATACGTCAGTGTTGTGAAGTGAAAGTTATTTTTGCGACATACTGTTCTTGTATTGACTTGTAGTGATAGATTTATCGGTTTTGTCAATGGCGGTGACGATCCACTTCGATTCTTTCTTATCTTTCTTGCGCTTGGTAGATGCTTTTAACAGCATCCCTCGGATCGGCTCACTGCGATCGGAGGTTAAAAAATTGCCTGAAAATTTTTCGGACAATCTACCAAATGAATCTGACCAGTCAAATGGCAAGTCTCTCGATACATAGAACTCCCCTTTGGTTTCATCGCTTTCGGTTTTATAACCTTGGGCTTGATATCCTAGTATGGTTTTGGTCTTATTCATTTTCTCAATCTTTATGTCCTCTCCCGATGCTTCCTCTTGTGTACTTAACGCCATGGCAGATGCCATCGAAAACACCCCCGGCAATGCCATAACAGTTTGGTTTTGGTTGTCAAAAATCGCTATATGATCCTTATCAAAGTCAAATACCATTATTTGATCGGTGCCTCGAGATTGATCGCTAAATCCCATGATGCCATTGGAGTTTTGGCCTGTGGCAATCAGCAATTGCATATTGTTAGGCTTTTTTTGGCCATAATCATAAACTTCTATTTCGACGGAATAATTGAAGTCATAGGCAGCGGGAAGATCTGCATTGCCATACATCGCATTGATGAGACCTTGTATGTCTGCTGCACGGCCTTGGGGATCATCTTCGTATTTAGAATCATCATATTCCTCACCATAGGTCTCTTTATACTTTTTGCGAAACATTGCGTCAAAAGCCTCATTTACAGGTCTCATAGCTCGATTGGCTATTTCTTCTGAAATCTCTTCAACAACTTTATCTTCTATGCGCTGTTCTATTTTGTCCTGAGCGCGCTTCATCATGCGTTTGAATAGTTGTGCATGGGTCGGAAGGGAAATGCCGAGAACTGCGATGGAGAGTAAGGTGATTCGTAGCATAATATGTCTTGGTTTAGATTTACTATAAACACTCACCAAAATACTGATGATGATAAAGTTCTTCTTTTGATATTCTATTATCTTGAGAGGGAAAGCGTTTTGCTATTCCTGTCCGATGATGAACCTCAACTATCAAAAGAATCTTCATTTTATCATTCCAGAGCATTAATGCTGAGTAGTTACTATTAGTTTAAAGATAAGCAAAGATAGACAAAGTTGTAAGGGATCTCTTGGTGTTTATACTAGTGCTGTATATGATAAGCTCTGCAATGGTTACTATTCAGGTAGGCGTCATTTTATCTCAAAAGCACCCTCCTGAATAGTAACCTGCAATGCGGAGAATATTGATCAATGCATTCGATGTGGATCAGAATCAATGGTATATGGCCGCTGATATGGATCTCTACGGTGATAACTATCTTTCCTTATTGTCATTTATTGCATATGGTTATCGCAAGCCAATAGAAACAAGTGATTGTCTCAAATGTCCCGAGCAGTTTTTTTGTCATACATCATGTGTTATAGATGGGCTGATGACTGGTCTTTTTTATACCTTGGTGCTCAATGAAGCAGATCGTATTTTATATTGGGTTCGCATGTCTATTGTTAAGTGCTTTGGAAGCACAAGATACTTGTCAACCGACTGTATCTATTGATCCACTTAGCCCGAGGAATGCCAATTATATGATGCATTTGAAGATGGATGAAGTGGCTCATAAAGTATATGGAAGAAGTACAATCACATGGAAGAATGCCAGTCCAGATACGATAAGAAAAGTACCGTTTTATATGTATCTCAATGCCTTTAAAAACTCTAAGACGAGTTATTTGAAACCGGGAGCGAGTCGGATGCCGAGAGGTGATATTGACCATCGTCCTCAGGAGGAGTGGGGCTATATTGAAGTTTTGAGCGCCTACCAACAAGGAATAGGATTGCCTTTGATCCAGCGTTACATTAGACCGGATGATGGCAATCTCAACGATAATACGGTATTAGAGTTTGATCTCATCAATCCTGTACCACCGGGCGGTAATCTGAAGATAGGAATGACATATGAAGCCAAATTGCCCAAAACGATTTCGCGCGTGGGTTATGCGGCATTTGGGTTTCATCATTGGGTACATAGTTATCCGAAAATAGGTGTCTATGAGCAGGATGATTCTGGTCAATGGGGCTGGAACTGCCATCAATTTTTGCCCCACATGGAATTTTACGGAGATCATGGCAATTATACCGGGTCGATAGATGTAGCTGCAGAGTATGTAGTGGGAGCTAGTGGTTGTCTGGGTGAAGTTAGAACAGAAGGAGACAGGAAGATCTATGAGTTTTCTGCTGAAGATGTGATTGACTTTGCTTGGGTTGCCTCTCCATATCTTGAGGTGTTTGAAGATTCTTGGGAGCATGTTGACATTCGATTGCTTTATCCTGCGTCCCATAGCGGATTGGTTGGCCGTCTGATAGGAGCGGTCAAAAATGCCATGCGCTATTTGGACAAACATGTAGGTGCTTATCCCTATACTACCTTAACGATTTTAGATCCACCGGTTTATGGTCTAAGGAGTGGTTTTATGGAGTATCCTACGTATATCACTGGAGGGTCTTTCTATGGTTGGCCCAAATCGATAAGGACGATCGAATCATTGATTATCCATGAGTTTACGCATCAATATTTTATGCAAATGTTGGCCTCCAATGAGAAAGAGGCTCCGTGGTTGGATGAAGGGTTTGTCACATTTTATGAAGATTGTATTATGGAGGCTTCTTACAACAGACCCACGCTCATCAATATCTTGGGGTATGAGATATCCAATGTCGAGATGACTCGCAATGAATATGTATCTCTCCCCAATCCACGTATCAGTCCTATTGTGGCACGAAGTTGGGAGGTGCCCGGTGCATACAAAGGCATTGTTTATTCTAAGACTGCGACAATGTTACAGACGTTGAAAGCTCACTTGGGTGCTGCTGCTTTTGATCAAATGATGAAGACCTATTTTGAAAACAACAAGTTTTCACATCCCCGGAGATCAGATTTTGAGAAAGTGGTTCGTGGGGCTTTGTCGCGGAGTGATAGCCATATAGCAGGCAGCATTGAATCGTTTTTATCTCAGACATTGGATGGGACACAGGTCTGTGATTATGCTGTAACAGATATTGTCAATACAATCGCACCTGCATCGACAGGATGGTATGGAGAAGGAGTGGATAGGACATATAAGTCCTTGAGCGCAGAAGGCATGGTCAAAAGTGTAGTAAAGGTAGAGCGGAAGGGAGATTTTATACTTCCAGTCGTGATACGATTTATCTGGAAGGATGGAAGTACGGAGGAGCTCGTTTGGGATGGTGTCGAGACCGTTTATAGTTTTGAGTTTGAAAGGGAATCGGAATTGCTCAGTGCTGAGATTGATCCGGAATTTTTGCTGCGCTTGGATGTGGATAGAAACAACAATAGTTATACGCTGCAACCTGATCGATTGGGGATGTGGAAGTATGCTCTACGGACTATATATTGGGTACAAAATGTACTTCAAGCATCAAATCTTCTGATGTGATGGGTCCTGTTTACCTTGCCTTGCTGCAAGCTTCCAAAAGATGGAGGTTGATATTGTTGATATATCTGTTTCAGATCGTCTTGGCTTTGTCCTTGGGGCTACAGATATATGGTGTACTAGAGGCCTCCATTGGACATTCGATGTCCCTAAGAGGACTTGTAGGAGGATTTGATTATACTACCATTCAAGATTTGTTCAATGTACATGGAGCTTCTATATCTCCATTGGTAGGGATGCTGCGATGGTGTGTGATATCCTATCTCTTGGTGACTGCATTTATCAATGGGGGTATTTGGAATATAATGTGGTTGGACGACAATGAGGAGACATGGATGAGGTTCTGGCAAGGAGGAGCGAAGTATTTTGGGCGGTTTTTGTTGATTGGATTGATCATGAATTTGCTACTCCTCATCTGGACAATCGTGGTATGGGGTTGGTATGTGTCGTCTTTTTTTAACATGATGGAGACATGGTTTAGTGATGCGCGCATTTTTTGGTTAGGTTGCGGACTTTTGGTTGTATGGTTACATGGTATATATTTTTTATTTCTGTGGACTTCTTACGCCAAGGCATATATTGTTTCGACACCTGGGATTTCAGTCCTGAAGTTGTTGAAAGGAGGATTTCAATTGACCATAGGAAGATACATTGTTCTATTGCCCAAGGTTTGGCTGTTTGTGTTATTGTTGTTGCTAGTATATGCTATTTTGTTTTTGATAGAAGGCAAGGTCGGCATTACATCCTCTGGGCTTATTTTGGTTTTTGTGGTATTGCAGCAATTGATCGTATGGGTAAAAATCATTCATAGATTGGGAGCCTTTCAGTTTTTGTGGAATGATTTTAATCAAATCCGAGGAAGATAGTAGGTGATCTGAGCGCTACTTGTATGGGACGAGTTTTGGAAATATCTTATATTTTCGGAAAGATGATCAGACAAGCCTCTGTATAGATGATCTCGTTGGAAATAGTATAGGCAATCCTATAGCTGCCGAGAGTCGTAAATTTTAGAATATTGTCCGGAGCACAATATAAGACAATCATCCGATAGGATGGTTAATCGCGAATATAGGGATAATCATCTTGGGAGTAATTGTGTAAATAGAGTGCTTGAGGATCGGGCTGGGGGGAAGCATCGGCAAATGCTGCAGCTTCTTCGATTTCGGTTTTTATTTTCTCTTTTATGGCATCTATCTCTGCCTGTGATGCTATTTTATTTTTAATTATAGTTTCTTCAGTTATGATGACAGGATCTTGAGCTTTGTACGATTCGAGCTCTTCTTTGGTTCGGTATTTGGCGGGATCCGATACGGAGTGTCCACGATAGCGATAGGTCATCAATTCTAGGAAGTATGGGCCTTTGCCAGCTCTAATGTATTTGGCGGCATCGAGGAGAGCTTCGTGTACGCTTTCGGGGGACATACCATCGACACTCTTGCTTGGCATATCAAATGCTTCTCCTACGCTGTGGATTTCAGTTACGTTGGAAGTTCGTCTTACGGAAGTGCCCATGGCGTAGCCGTTATTTTCTACGATATAGAGGACGGGAAGCTTCCATGTCATGGCCATATTGAATGATTCATACAGTGCGCCTTGGCGAGCTGCACCATCTCCAAACATACAGACGGTGATGTTATCGGTTTTGCGGTATTTCTCAGCGAGGGCAATGCCTGTTCCAATGGGAATCTGTGCTCCTACGATACCATTGCCTCCGAAGTAATTGAGTTCTTTGCTAAAGAAGTGCATTGATCCGCCCTTGCCTTGAACACATCCATCTTGACGTCCATAGAGTTCGGCCATACAAGCCTTGCTTGAAAGGCCTCGGGATAAAGCGATACCATGTTGTCTATAGGCGGTGATCACGTTGTCTTCGGGTCGAATGGCTGTCTTTACGCCTCCGGCGATGGCTTCTTGTCCAATATATACGTGACAAAATCCTCTGATTTTCTGCTGGCTGTAGGCCATCAATGCCCGTTCTTCAAATTTGCGGACACGCAACATAATGTCGTACCACGTGAGATACAAGTCTTTTGAGTACTTATTTTTTCCGGTTTTCTTTCTTTGAGATTTTGTTGCGACAGCCATATTTTGCTCCTGATTATTTTTGCGAAGACAAAGGTACAAATTCGAATCGTCATTCACATTTAAAAAAAATATTGGTTGGGATCAAGAGTAGTATCTTCGTGCCATATAGCAAAGGGCGAAACCTTATGATTCTCCGGGAGTTGGAATTGGATTGTTTTAAGAATATTCATCGTTTGTCTCTGTCATTGCGACCGGGCATCAATGTGATATATGGAGATAACGGAGCAGGCAAAACCAATCTATTGGATGCTATATATCTCTTGTCGTTAGGTAAAAGTCATTTTCATTTGGCAGACAATGCCTTAATACGTGATGAGGAGGAATTTTATAGAGTTGTCGGTCACTATAGTAGTGGCGATGATAAAACATATGATGTCGTAGTTAAGCATCAGCGTCAAGGGAAAAAGCAGATAGAATTAAATAGGAAAAAGGTCAATCGGGTCAAGGAGCTTTTGGGTAGATTTCCGGTGGTATTTGTCGCTCCAGATGACATCTCTTTGGTTTTTGGAGGTGGCCGGGACAGGCGGAATTTGATCAACAGAACGCTCTGTCAATGTGATTCGGACTATCTGGTTAGTCTGATGAAGTACAATCGTCTTCTGAGGCAGAAAGATGCTATGTTGAAGAAATGGCCAAAACCCGATAGGTTGGAGGTGGAGACTTACAACTATCAAATGATTCCTTTGGTTGAAACTATTCATCTGAAGCGAAGCGCCTATATAGATGAACTGGGAGCTGTCATCCGAGGGATTTATGCCGATATATCGGACGATGACGAATGCGTATCAACGGAGTATAAGTCGCAGTTTGCCTTACGGAATATAGCAGAAGTATTTAGGGAGCAGCTAGATGCAGAGATATCAATTCAACGACCGCTTGTGGGGATTCAGCGTGATGATATTTTGCTCTATATTGAAGGGAAGTTGTTTAAGAAATTTGGATCTCAAGGTCAGATTAAATCACTCTTGTATAGCATGCGCATGAGTGAATATCATTTCTTGAGCAAGTCACTGGGAGAAAAACCCATACTGCTCTTGGATGATTACTTTGAGAAGTTGGATGGAAAGCGATTGTCGGCATTACTTCTCTTGATTCAACAGGCACCATTTGGTCAAGTTATATTGACGGATACAGAACTCTCCCGATCTCAAAAAATATTTGAACGACACGGTATTCCTTATGCTGCATATGCGATTGACAAAGGGGAGCTATTAACAGCTAAGAAATAATATATGGCATGAGATATGGACTGATTGGTGTGTGGATTGAGAAGTTGTTATTTTATGTTATGGTAAATCAAATTTTGACGCAAGTCCATGTTTAAATATTGTAGCTTTGCCATCAAAGAGTTAAAGATATGAGCATCCGTGTAGAACCTGTAACAGCATCTCGATGGAGTAGCATTGATTTTGACGATTTGCCCTTTGGAAAAATCTGCAGTGACCATATGTTTGTCATAGATTATAAGGATGGTACCTGGGGCGAAGGAGTAATCCAAAAATTGGCTCCTTTTTCTATACATCCGGCCAATCTGGCTTTGCACTACGGGCAGTCTATATTTGAAGGGATGAAGGCCTCCAAACATGTAGATGGAACGCCGCTACTGTTTCGACTAGATCGGCACGCAGCTCGGATGAATGCATCGGCTCGTCGCATGTGTATGCCTGAGATTCCGGAAGATATATTTTGCGATGCTATCCGTGCGCTAGTGGACATCGATCGCAAATGGATACCTCCGGGAGAAGGCAGTAGTTTATACATACGTCCGGTGATGTTTGCAATGGACGAATTTATTGGTGTTCGTCCGGCAAACGAATATCGGATGATTATATTTACTTGTCCCGTCGGGCCTTACTATAGCCAGCCGGTGAGTTTGTTGGCTGAAGATTTCTATGTTCGGGCGACTCCCGGAGGGGTAGGAGAAGCCAAGACTGCGGGCAATTATGCCGCCTCTCTGTATCCGGCACAAGTGGCTAAGGAGAGAGGATATGATCAAGTGATGTGGATGGATCCATATAAATTTAAGTATGTTCAAGAGGTGGGCACAATGAATATATTCTTTGTAATGAACGGTAAGGTATATACCCCGGATCTCAATGGGGCTATCCTGCATGGCATTACTAGGGACTCCATTCTGTACTTGCTCAAGGATTGGGGGTACGAGGTCATTGAGAAGCCATTGTCCATCAAAAAAATCCTCAAATCTTACAAGAAAGGGTTGCTTCAGGAGGTTTTTGGTACCGGGACAGCAGCGGTAGTATCTGCTGTTTATAAAGTTGGAGTTCGGGGAGTTGAAATGCATCTGAATCCGGATACGTACAAGATTGCTCCAGCACTCAAAGAGCATATCGAAGGACTTCGTAAGGGAGTCATTGAAGATAAATTAGGATGGATAGAGCGTGTTGAATCAACTATAGCTACCGTGATTTAGAATCCATCAAGAAGAGAACCTATGGGATCCAATATCTTGCGTATCATAGCAGGTCGTGAAGCGTATGATGTGATACAAACACGTGGCCTTCAAGCTGATGATGTAAGTGCTGTGGTATCCGCTGCAGGTGGGCCTAAGTGGTTTACGGTATATGGTCTCACAAGATATATTATCGGAGCGTTTTTGTCTTCGGCTTCACAAAAGATACATTTTATGGGAGCCTCAGTGGGATCCTGGCAGATGGCTGCTGCGCTTGCTCGAGATCCTGTAGGAGCGATAGATCGGCTGAGGGCAGCTTACGCTGAGTACCATTATCAAGATCCCGCTGATGCAAAAGATATCTCCAAGGCTTGCCGTTTGTTTATTGATGAGATGATCGGAAAAGATGCATCTCATATGCTCAATCACTCTAACCGGATATTACATGTGATTACTGCCCGTGGGCGGGGTCTATTGAGTAGTCCTGCCAGACCCGGGCTCCTCTTGGGGTTCGGATCGGCATATTTGATGAACTTAGTCAATAGAAAGTGGATGAATGCCACAGTTCAACGTACTGTATTTAGTACGGAGAGCACCTTACCTTTTTCTATCGATGAGGATGCCTTGACGACGATGCAGCAACGATTGACCGATGACAATCTAAGAGATGTGCTGCAAGCGAGTGGGACGATACCGTTTATGATGCAATCCAAGTATCACGTAGGACAAAGCAAAGGTGCGTATTGGGATGGCGGGATGACGGATTATCATATATCCCTTCCGTATGACGTCCCCGGGCTCGTCCTGCAACCACATTTTTATCCCTTTGTATATCCGGGTTGGTTTGATAAAAAAATTCCTTGGAACCGATATGCATCTCCGGCGTATATGTCCAAGGTAGTACTGATCACACCCAGTCCCTCTTATATCGACAGACTTCCACTGGGACGCATCTCTCAGATGAAGGATGTCAAGCACTTTGGCTCGAATCAGTCCGCCCGGATAGCATATTGGACAGAAGTATCCGAGCGTAGTTTGGAACTCGGCGGAGCGCTGGAAGCCGTGTTAAGATCCGGTGATATTGGATCGATCGTTGAGCCATATTCCAAATAGAAGAAAATTAAAAGCTGTGTGCGTTAACAGGAGTATATTATAAAAATGCCCGACTTCTTGAAAGAAGTCGAGCAATCGTCATCATGAAAAAGGTATTTTGTATAAACTATCTAATTGAGCCACAAGGAAGAAAAAATATCCCAACAATTCAAATTTATTAACGTCAATATTATTTAAAAAAGAATTTTATCTGTTTTTGGAAGTCCAAGAAGCTACTATTTATCGTTTTGTTGACCTTGGGCAAAATATAATAACTTTAGTGCGTCAAGTAAGAGTAGGGGTCTGTGCTGGCTTTCGAACCATTGAAGCATCCTTTGCTCTTGAGCCCTGAAGACGAGAATCAATGGCTTCCACAGACGAAATATCTTGATTCGGTTATACCATAAAATAAGCGGAGTATCGCCTATTTTGTTTTGTGCATAAAGAAAGGATAGATTTGCGGAAGCGGATTTTAAGTCAGCAAGAAACTTATAAGATGGTTTTAACCCGAGATGCAAGACGGGATTCTCGATATGAACAATTTTTTTATGGAGTTGAGTCAACCGATGTCCCAATTCGAGATCCTCATACCCGTACCCCTTGATAGTAGTATCAAAACGGATATCTATAAAAAGGTCTTTGGCGATCAAGAAGTTGTTAGAGTGAAAGTGTCGTTGGGGAGATTGAAATCTAACATATGCCGGTACTTCTTCTCGGTATTTGCCATAGTGCCAATGCAGCACATAAGACCTGTCTTTCGGAGGATCCTGACTATAGATAGTTCCACCGCAGAGGACTGCTTGGGGATGAGATTTGATAGCTTTGAGATACAACTGAATAAAATCGGGTCTTGTGATAGCTTGATCACCATCCAAAAACAATAAAAATGGATATTGTGCCTGACGCGCCAGAGTATTGCGAATAGAAGACCGCCCCAGATTCTGCTTTACTTCATCATAAACGATGTGCTCACCTGTCAAGTGAGCCTTGTGATAATCTCTCAAGCGCTCATTTGAGCCATCATCAAGGCAGATGATTTCATAGGTGATCTCTTGGCGAGTACATTGATCATTTAAGCTAGCTACCAGTTGATCTACTTTGACATTATAGACGGGAATGAGGATGCTCAGCATAATGGCACTTTCATTGTGAGGTTTGAGCTCAAGACAATTAAAACAAGATTATTTCTGAGTGGCAATGCCATTGTTTGTCGCAAGTGATTACATAAATCTTGTTGTACTCTTCATGGTTTAAAGAAGTATATAGATCTTGTTGTACAAGGAGGTTGGCCAAAGTGGGTATCGAATTACTATGGCCGATGACAAGACTTGTCTCTGAAGAATGCTTTTTGAGTTGTTCAACCAGATCATCATGATGTCGAGGATCATAGATGGTGATATCCAGTGGTATAGAACGGGCAAGAGGAGCGGCAGTTTGCCTAGTTCTTTTATAGTCTGAGGAGTAGATGTATTGTACATTGTTGACTTGCATCAGTCGGGATAATCTATCGGCTCTGTCCCTTCCTTTTTGATTAAGGTCGGGATCTGTGCTATCATTCTCTTTTTCGGCATGGCGCACGAGGTAGATTGTCGTTGTAAGGTTGTCCTTCTTGGATTGAGTTGTTGAGCACGAGGTAAAACTAGGAACAAAGCAGAGCCAACAGATAAGGAGCACCCATATAGATGTTGTGCGCATGTGATTACGATTTTATGCTATATATCGAATGTACAAAAATGAAGTTAAATCATATCTTAATCCTTGGAAATTGATGTTACTGCATATGTTCTGTTTTTGAAATAACAGCCAAGCATCTTTTGTTAACGGGAACTTGTATTTATTCGCCTTGCGGCAAATGATACTTATAGAACAAAAATGTAGAAAGATGAGCGAGTATAGAACCCCCACTGTAGATCAGTACATTAAAGCGCAAAAAAAATGGAGTAAAGCCTTGGTGTTCATCAGACAAGTACTTCAGGATACGGTGTTGGAGGAGACGATAAAGTGGGGAAGACCGGTCTATACCTTGAATGGCAAGAATGTTTTGGGTTATGCAGGGTTCAAGAATCATTTTAGTATTTGGTTTTTTCAGGGCGTATTTTTGAAAGATAAAGCGGGCTTGCTGATTAATGCACAAGAAGGAAAAACCAAGGCCATGCGTCAGATGCGGTTTGCATCTTTTGACGAGATGAATCTTAATATCATCCGTACATATATCGACGAAGCCATCGAAAATCATAAAATGGAGAAGTTGGTAAAAAAAGTAGAGCATCCAAGAGAGAAAGTGGTTTCGAACTTGCTCAAGACCGCACTTCAATCCGATCAAGTATTGCAAATTGCTTTTGACCTGCTTACACCCGGACGGCGCAGGGAGTATCATGAATATATTGTTACAGCGAAGCAGGATAAAACCAAGAGGCGTCGGATTGACAAAATTCTGCCCATGATTCTGAGTGGCATTGGGCTCAATGATCAGTATCGATCAAAGTAAGAGCGTACAATGTAGAGCAGGATAGAAATCTAAAATCAAAGAGATGCACTAACAAAAGCCAATGCTAGAAGGGATACCATCTGAGTACTTGACATGCGGCGTTTTAGATTGTAGGCCAGACTGATTAAGCCTAAATATATACTTGCTGGCTCCTGAATCTGGTGGTGTGTATAACAAATTGCATAAAATAGGATTTCCCTTGAAGAGCGAAACAAATCAACCCCTCTCCACCACGCATTGCCAGTTGCTAAAGTGCAGTATGTTATACACACATCTGGTGGACTACCAACAGTCTGTATGAGAATTATCGTATATTTAAACAGGCAATACTGGCATTGTCCCATATTTGGGAGAGAGTATTGGCTGACAGAGTGATTATTAAGTTAAAAAAGTAATCCAAGTATATGAAATCACACAGATACAATACCCGTATAGAGTGGACGGGCAACAAGGGCGCCGGCACCTTTGACTATCGTTCTTACAGTAGAAGCCATGTCATTAGAGTAGAGGGAAAGGCAGATATATTGGGATCCTCAGACTCCTCATTCAGAGGTGATAGGGCCAAGCATAATCCGGAGGATTTGTTTGTGTCATCCATTGCTGCATGTCATATGTTGTGGTATTTGCATCTGTGTTCGGAGGCGGATATCGTTGTGTTGACATATGAGGACAACGCAGAAGGAGAGATGATACTCGCCTCGGATGGTAGTGGAAGGTTTAATGAGATTGTATTGCGTCCAAAAATTTTAATTTCACAGGCATCAGATCAACAAAAGGCTTTAGAGCTACATGAAGATGCTCAAAAGATGTGCTTCTTAGCCAACTCTTGCAATTTTAAGGTGCGTCATGAACCTCTTATATTGCAATAGCATGTCACAGGTCTTCTGTAACGGTGGTCAACTGTTTGATTTTGATATGTAATGCAGCGTACAACAGTGTCATAAAAGGACTCAAGTAATTAAAAATAGCATAGAAAAAATAATCGCCGACGCTGACCCCCAGCACACTGGATTGATATGCCCCGCAGGTGTTCCAAGGTATCAAAACCGAGGTCACAGTCCCCGAATCCTCGAGGGTTCTACTGAGGTTTTCGGGAGCGAGGTTACGGTCTCGGTAGGCCTTTGCGAACATTTTGCCCGGAACGACAATCGCAAGATATTGATCTGAGGCCGTTACATTGAGTGCAAGGCAACTCGTCACCGTACTTGCAAACAAACCAAATGTCGTCTTTGCCATATTGAGCAAGGCTCCACTTATTCTCGACAATGCTCCTATGGCATCCATAATACCACCAAATACCATAGCACACATAATCAACCAAATTGTCGTCATCATACCATACATACCTCCGGATGAGAATAGGTCGTTGAGACTTGTGTTGGAGGTTTCTACCGACGATTCTACTGTCATGGCTGTCATCACCCCTTTGTATGCAGATTCAAATGTGAGTAGATCAGACCCCGCTATATTTTGTACAATACCGGGTTGAAATATAATAGCAAAGACAGCTCCCAAGAGCGTCCCAACCATAAGTGCTATCAATGGTTGGGTTTTTTTTATGATCATAAAGATGACCAATGCGGGAACGACAAATAATATAGGCGTGATATGAAATGACTGCTTGATGGAAGCAAGTATTTCTGTATGATCGGCTATGCCATGGGTTTCTCTTGTCACCCCTATGATAATGAAAATGATTAGGGAGATACTTATCGTAGGAACAGTGGTCAGTGCCATATATCTGATATGATCAAATAATTGAGCTCCTGCCATGGCGGGAGCGAGATTGGTTGTATCTGACAAGGGGGACATTTTATCCCCGAAATAAGCTCCTGAAATCACTGCTCCTGCGACCATTCCGAGAGGAAGGCCTAGCGTTTTACCAATACCGATTAAAGCAATACCCACCGTGGCGGATGTTGTCCAAGAACTTCCGGTTGCTATCGATATAATCGCACAAATTATTACTGTCGCAGGAAGAAAAATCGTCGGATTGAGTATCAACAGACCATAGTATATCATTGAGGGAATGATGCCACTTATGAGCCATGTGCCGGAGAGAGCTCCGACCATAAGTAGGATTAAAAGTGCGGAAGACGTGGACTGTAAATTATGAGCAACCTCTTCCATCATGCGTTTATACGGCACTTTGTTCATAAAACCCACGATGGCCGCCACCGCTGCTCCCAACAACAAAACAAATTGATTGGATCCACTCAGTGCATCATCTCCAAAAACGTAAACATTGTAAGCTAACATTATGACCAATGCCACTACGGGGATTAACGCCTCCCAAATATTTAACTCTACATTCTCAATAATTTCGTTGTCTTCCACAGGCTTGAATTATATGCTTGAAAGGGGCAAAATAATCAGAATTTTCATGCTTACCTATCTTTTCTTGAAGTGTAGAATGATTGTCATTGATTCATTGGACTTTGTCTTGATATATAGAGGAGTTAATATGCTTGATATGTTGAGGGGTTATTGTGGGTATTTGGGGAATTATTTATCCGATCAATATTGTTAGAGATGGTAGTAATAATGATTATGGGAAAGAAAAAAGAAACATTTCAAGATATTGTAGCAAACTCTCGGCCTACTCTCGTGGATTTTCATGCCGTCTGGTGTGGGCCTTGCAAGATGATGAAGCCTGTATTAAAAGAGTTGGCGGGGGAATTGCATGGCAAGGCGAGGATTTTGAAAATAGATATTGATAAGAATCAGGCATTGGCTCAGAAGCTAAATGTACGTAGTGTACCTACTCTGGCTATTTACAAACATGGAAAGGTGGTGTGGAGGCAGAGTGGAGCGATGTCCAAGTCTCAATTATTGCAAGCTTTGAAACCTCATCTAAATTAAATGTGACTTGTATAGAGGATGATGCGTATGATGTGTGAGTATTGAAGTTTTGTGAGCCGAGTACTTACAGCTCATTGTAACCTACGTTCTCAAATAAATGGGGCATAACAGGTTCATCCTATACTAAAAATCGATATATGGGGAGTTTAGAAGTTGTAGAGTACTCATTGAGTGGCGCTAGAGGAATTTAATCAATCCATATTGTCCAATCAATACATATGATAATATAATAGTGTAACTTTGTCTTTTAATAGGTGTAACCTATGCTAATTTTTTTTGATTATTAATTTTTTTATTTTTTTATATGAATATTTTTGTTGCGAAGTTGTCTTATGATACAACTGTCGATGAATTAACCCATGTCTTTGAGCGATATGGGGATTTAGATTCCGTTAAGATCATTATGGATCGAGATACGGGACGTTCCAAAGGCTATGGCTTTGTTGAAATGCCCAATGATGAAGAGGCACAGCAAGCGATAGATGATCTCAATGATTCCGAACTTGATGGACGGCAGATTGTCGTTAAAAAAGCCAATCCACCGTCAGGTGATCGTAGAGGCGGCGGAGGCCGTGGTGGTTATGGCGGTGGCAATCGTGGTGGTTATGGCGGCGGTCGTGATCGCTATTAGATCCGTTGTATAGTATAAAAGTTTTGTATCTCTAAGATGCAGGACTTAAATCACTTCAATATTGTAAGAAAAAGAGGGTATTTCTACTTGAGATGGCCTCTTTTTTTAATTCGTTTATTGGCGATATAGATTGGAAGTGCATTGACGGTCTTATTTTTTGCTGCTTAAATCTCAGAATGTATAGCGGAGATATGGATTAGTATCCATTGTAGGTGATTACTAAGTTGAGTTAGTCCATAATAGAACTGAGAGTTTCGGGCAAGCAACATTGTTCTTTTTAACGGAGTGACCTATAGTTGCCACCGTAAAAAATCAAAGGATTTTCCGTGTTGTTGCTGACCGAGATATCTGTGACACGACCGATGCAGATATGATGATCTCCGACTTTTCTCATATCCTCGAGCTGGCAGTCTATCCACGAAAGTGCATTGATAATCATTGGATTGCCTTTGGTTGAACACTTAAAAGAGGTTCTTTCAAATCTTTCTTTAGCAGTGAGATTTGTATCGGAAAATATATTGGAGATCTCCACTTGTCCTGCGTCTAAGAGTGATACTCCGAAGGTGCCACTTTGAGATAGGGGATTGACAAATGAAGATTCCTCCTGTATGCACACAAGGACGAGAGGGGGTGATAGAGAAACTGAAGTAAAAGAATTGGCAGTAAAACCATAGTTGAAACCCATGGAGCGAGTGGTAACGATGGCGACACCCGTTGCAAATTTTCCAAGAGATTGTCGCAATAGGAACGGATTCACAATGGCTTAGATTTAGTAGTGATGTAAGTAAAAAGATTAGTTTTCGTTACTAAGGTAGCGAATCTGTAATTATTTCTATTTTAGGCTTCTTTAAGTTTAATATGCGACGTATCTATGGCAGCAAATCTTCATGTCTATTATGGCTATCAGCTATATGAGCATATTATTTCTCTGCTATCTTCGGTTCCATCTACTCGGCTTAGTAGGTAGATGTCTTTAAAATCCAAAAAAAGAAACAAAAAGATGAAAGACTATATTCTTGCACTAGATCAAGGTACAACGAGCTCCAGAGCCATATTGTTCAACACGGAAGGAAGTATAGTAGCTAGTAGCCAACAAGAATTCACGCAATATTTTCCTCGTCCCGGGTGGGTGGAGCACGATGCCATTGAGATTTGGGAGACACAACTAAGAGTTGCCAGAGAGGTCATTGAAAAAGCAGGTATCTCATCCGCCGATATTGCCGGTATTGGAATAACCAATCAGCGGGAGACAACATTGATATGGGACAAAGCAACGGGACAACCCATCCATAACGCTATTGTATGGCAGGATAGAAGAACAGCCTCATTCTGTGATGAGCTCAAGGATCGTGGCCTCGAGGAATATGTGAAAATTAATACAGGACTTGTATTGGATGCTTATTTTTCGGGTACAAAGCTACGTTGGCTCTTGGATAATGTCGAAGGTGCCCGAGAGATGGCAGAGCGAGGACAACTTTTGGCGGGGACGATTGATACATGGCTTGTCTGGAAACTAACAGATGGTAGGATCCATATTACGGATTATTCCAATGCATCTAGGACGCTGATTTACAACATCAAAAACCTAGAGTGGGATACACGTATGTTGAAGGAACTCAATGTGCCTGTACAAATACTCCCCGATGTAAGACCTTCCAGTCATATATATGGAGCGACTACGTTGCTGGGTTCTGAGATACCGATTGCAGGTATCGCCGGTGATCAACAAGCAGCTCTATTCGGTCAAGCTTGTCATACACCGGGGATGGCCAAAAACACCTATGGCACGGGATGTTTTATGCTGATGAATACAGGGAGTCAGCCTGTTGTATCCAAAGCGGGACTTCTGACGACTATAGCTTGGGGAATAGATGGTCGTGTTACTTATGCGTTGGAAGGGTCAATATTTATAGCAGGAGCAGCGATTCAGTGGTTGCGCGATGCTATCAAGCTCATTGATGATAGTAGAGATTCAGAGTATTATGCATCTAAGGTAGAAAGTACGGATGGCGTCGTAGTTGTCCCGGCATTTGCTGGACTGGGCGCTCCGTATTGGGATATGTATGCACGAGGAGCGATCTTTGGATTGACGCGGGGTAGCACCAATGCACATATAATAAGGGCGACATTGGAATCATTGGCATATCAAACACGAGATGTACTTGGAGCCATGAGAGAAGACTCGGGTATAGCTTTGAAAGCCTTGAAAGTCGATGGCGGAGCATGTGCTAACAATTTGTTGATGCAGTTTCAATCTGATATCCTAGGCGTGGCCGTCGAAAGACCCAAAATCATTGAAACGACGGCACTGGGAGCGGCCTATCTCGCGGGCTTGGCTGTCGGACTGTGGACGAAAGATGATCTTCAAAACAAGTGGCATCTTGATCGAAGATTTGAGCCTAAAATGGAAGAACTCTTAAAGGAAAAGCTCTACAAACGTTGGACAGTAGCTGTCAAAAGGACAATGGGATGGGAGCGTGAAGTAGAGTAGGATTGTGCGGATTTTAATCGCAGTTATTTATCGGATTGTAACCATCCTACTTATTATTACGTTACCATTTGTAGCGCTAGTGAGGGGTGCGGTGTTTATCCATGTCTATTATAACCCCGGTGTCTGGTTGTCCTTGTCGGTTGGGCTATTGGCGTCTATAGTTGTTCTTACCATATATATGACGTTGGTTTATCAGAGGTTATATGCCCGTTTGGGTGGATTTGGTGCAATTAAACTTAGAAGTCTTGTCTCTCTATTGTTGTTATTGGGGTTTACATTCCATGGGTTATTTTTTTTGAGTAGTAGCAATATGAAAAACCCTGCACTTGCCAAAGAGATACGTGGGTTGCATCCCATCATTCGTGTAGCGGTCAATACATGGATCTTTGTGGATAAAGGGGTTGTCATTACGGATGCTTTAAGAGTCAAAGAGGATTATGCAAAAATGGGCTTACCTTCTAAATCCAC
>JAJRXG010000232.1 GCA_024276375.1 Bacteroidota bacterium
AAAAAACGCTTCGGTAGCGATTTTGATGAAGCTCAATTTAGAGTGACCAATCAACGTATCATCGATCGACAGTCCAAGATTGATGAGGTTATGAACAGCCTAGGGAGTCTCATGAGAGACGGAGATATGCCCGGGCTCAAATCACTCATAGAGGCGTTGCAAATAGCTGATCCCGAGAGCGGCAGCCGCAATTGGACAGAAGTACGCCAATTCAACTTGATGTTTTCAACACAACTGGGCAATGTAGCCGGGGAGGAAGGAAAATTATACCTCAGACCGGAGACGGCACAGGGGATTTTTGTCAACTTCCTCAATGTGCAGAAAAGTACGCGACAGAAGCTCCCCTTTGGGATCGCACAGATTGGCAAGGCATTTCGCAATGAGATCGTAGCACGGCAGTTTATCTTCAGAATGCGAGAATTTGAACAGATGGAAATGCAGTTTTTTGTCAAACCCGGTAGCGAGATGAAATGGTACGAACACTGGAAGACCAAGCGCATGGAGTGGCATACCAATCTCGGTGTACCGACGTCCATGTTGCGATATCACGATCACGACAATCTCGCTCATTATGCCAATGCTGCAGTGGATATAGAGTTTCAGTTTCCATTTGGATTTAGAGAGTTGGAAGGCATCCATTCGCGTACGGACTTTGATCTGGTGAGTCACCAAGAGTTGTCGGGCAAAAAACTTCAGTATTTTGACCCTGAAATCAATCAGAACTATGTGCCTTATGTAGTTGAGACATCCATCGGATGCGACCGAATGTTTCTGGCTCAGATTAGTTTGGCACTTCAGGAAGAAGTGGTTCCGGATGCAGCAGGCAATGAATCTACCCGTATAGTAATGAAGCTTCACCCAGCTGTCGCACCTGTGAAATGTGCGGTGCTACCGCTATTAAAAAACAAAGAGGAACTTACCAATGCCGCCGAGGATATCGCCAATACACTCAAGAAAAGTGTCAATGTACAATACGATGAGAAGGATGCTATCGGCCGTAGATATCGACGCCAAGATGCGATCGGAACGCCATATTGTATCACAGTTGATTTCGAAACACTAGAAAATCAAACGGTCACCATAAGAGATCGCGATACTTTGTTGCAAGAACGTGTCTCCATCAATAAACTGCCCCGGATTATCGAAAACAAGGTACATCTCAATGCCATACTATAGCTGAGTCATCCGATCACAAAATTCATAAAAAAGGAAGTCAATGTCTGTTGACCTCCTTCTTTTATAGGGAACAAATCCTTAGGCTTTCTATTCTAAAACCATCCTGTCCCCAATCCCCTAAACGGCCAAGGGATGCTGATAAGTATCAAAATTAAGGCAATCAAGTTAAAAATAAACAAGGTCTTGTATTTACCTGGGGCTTCCTGTTTTTTGGATTTAGAATATCCTATGGTAATGAGAATGATAGCGATCAGCATCAAGGAGATATGCTCAACGGCAAAAAAACGCAATTCTGTTACTTTCATCATTCCTTCTCCAAACTGTACCTTGGGACTGATAAAATAAAGTATCAACCCAATTAAAGTCTGAATGTGCGCTCCTATTAAGTTGTAGAAAAACAATTTTTTGTCTCCGGAAGTATATGCTGTTTTGTTTTGTTTCATTTTGCTGAAAGCAGAAAATACAGCCATGACCAATAAAAGGAGTACGATCCATCTCAGTCCCGAGTGCATATGTTGTAACATGTTGTACATAAGTGATATTTGTTAGTGAGCCTGCAAAATAAGGATTCCTCGGCTGTACGTACATTGATTGACGGATTATTGCAAGGCCAACCGGATATTTCTGATAGAACCGGTATCATCAAACGACCCAAATCCAATGTATCCCGAGGGTATTGTGAGGTCTGTCGCTGTAAACAGCAGTTGATCGTCTAAGCTCACTTGGAGATGTCCGGTGGCATCCCGCATCACATGAACAGTATGCCATTCTTGATCTACTATCATCGCGGGGACTTGTGATGACAATCCTTGATCATCGATTCGTTTTCGATCACCATGATTTACAACAAAGACTCCATTGTGATACTCAACACTGTTGTCGTTAGAGAGATGGATATAATAAAACCTCATCGGTGATTGATAACCAAATACCACGATGATATCACGACCTTTGCGATTGATATCGGAGGTGGCCTTCACTTCTGCCTTCAGATCAAATTCCTTGAGAAAAGTAGGAGTCCTTAGGTATGCTACTTGATAGGGTCGACGAAAAGGGTATAAGGATGGTTTCGTCTTCCATAAAGTAACTCCATGATCCACCTTTTTCCACAATTGCGGATTTTCAAAGCGCCAGTCGGCATTTTCAAACGGCGTCCTAACCACGTCTTCTTGAGGCAATAGTGAGTTCGCAGATCGGCAACCACTGCACCAGCAGACGATGATGAGCGTTATGGCAAAAAAGGATATTTGATATTTTTTAGTCAATGTCCTCAATCTAAACCCAATCCAAATTGTCGCTGGAGATGATGTTCAAAATGTTTTCGATGAAACAATTCCATTTCTGCAAAGGTAAATGACCCCAACATTGGATTATAAAAGACATGATCCTCATCAAAGCTGTACAATCGTTGGATTGCTTCAGGAATCAAGGCTATGGCTTCTGACAAATCCGCCATTCTCGGAGGATCCAAATCCTCGCGTTTCTTGTCACTTCCCCGGTAACGAAAGTGCGCGCCCTTCTGTACAAAGCGCTTAAATCCCAATTGACCTTCAGTGGGTTCTGATGGAGGTGTCCCGGATGTCTTTACGGAGGATTTTGTCACCCAGACTAAATGTTCTACCATATGCTGTGGGGACATAATACCAAAAGTAGGCCGTGTATCAGGCCTCAGTTCCTTAAGGAGATCGGGGACGCGACGGAGGAGATATTCTTTATGTTTGCTCATTGCACTAAATTACTAAGGATATTTAAAAATGACATGATAGTTATTGGCACTTGCTATCTTTGATCTTTTTAATATAACAGTTGGTTATGGCGACGGTTGCGCTTGTAGGGATGAAGTTCTATGCATTTCATGGATACTATGATTTTGAGCGGAGAGTAGGCAATAATTTTGAAGTGGATGTAAAGGCTCATCTCGTCATTGATAGAGATCCCAATGATTCGATAGAAGCAACCATCAATTATGAAGATATCTATGCCATATGTGACAGATTTATGCAAAAAAAATATTTGCTCTTAGAGTCATTGGCTTTTGATATTGCCATGGAGATAAAGTCTTCACACAGTAAGGTGGATAGAGTAGAAGTGCGTCTAAGCAAAATGAAGCCCCCTGTTGGAGGAAAGGTAGATCGCGCCATTGTAACAATCGAATTGTAGCCGTTATTTCGCCCTATTCAAAGGTTTCTTTGGCTGAGGGAATATAAAATCCTCAGTTCCGAACGTTACTTAAACACATTACAGGAGTCTTATTGATGTATCCGCACAGGCGGGGTACTTTTAGCCGAGATGAAAGCTTCCTGAGGAAGTTGCATTTATTGACACAAATATTTCTAAGTGAATAGAATCGACAATCCATGATTGTTGGTCAGGATAAATCCCATTTGACCTTTGAGAAACATAATTAAAAAAACAAACAGATGAACTTTAAGATGAAGTACCTATTTTCTTTCCTCCTGAGCTTGACCTTGATGGGTTGTCCATCATCGTTGGATGAATTCTTAGAGGCTCCCTTGTCCAGTGCCGATATTGCATCAGGATTAAAAGAAGCACTGAACTTAGGCACCGAAGAAGCGGTGACATTTTTATCTAGCCAAGATGGTTTTTATAAGTCGATATACAAGATTTATTTACCTGAGGAAGCGCGTAAGGTAACCAACAAACTTGCCGTGATTCCCGGATTTAGCAATGTAGAAGAAGTAATCCTTCAAAAAATCAATCGCGCCGCAGAAGACGCGGCTAAAAGTGTTGGCCCTATCTTTCTAAATGCTATTAAGTCGATGTCTATTAATGATGCACTGGGTATTCTGATGGGAGATAAAAACGCCGCAACATTGTACCTCCAAAATTCGACTTATAGAACGCTCTATGATGAGTTTCAACCCATTATCCTTGCAAGCCTGAACAAATATAATGCAGTGGAGTATTGGTCGGATGCCGTAGAAAAATACAATAAGATACCTCTACTGGCAGATGTAAATCCTCGTCTTGATGATTATGTAGTACAGGAGGCATTGAAGGGACTGTTCAGCCTAATAGAAAAGAAGGAACTCGGTATCCGTACCGATATCAATCAACGTGTCACTCCCCTGTTGCAACGTGTCTTTAAAAAGCAAGATGATAACAACGGTTAGCCAAGTTGCTTACGCTCACAGAATCCTCGAGATACCTTAGACAATATGGAATCAAGCGGGACGGATCAAAAATAATGATCCGGTTTCCTCTTATGTCAGTTTTTGCAAAGCAGATTTGATCAAAGATTCAACAGTAGCATTGGAGGAGGGTATTTGATCCAATACCTTGGTAACCTTTGCTTTCTGAAATCCCAAGGCAACCAAGGCATTTATGGCCTCATCCTGGATGTTGGTCAATACGGGGATAATGTGATCCGAGATAGCTGCTCCCCGTTGTACCTTGTCTTTAAGATCTAGGATAATCCGTTTGGCCGTTTTAGGCCCAATTCCTTTTACTTTTTTAAATGCGCCATCGTCTTCGGATAATATAGCGGTACGAACTTCGAGAGGAGACATGGATGACAGCACTATGCGCGCCGTGTTGGGTCCGATGCCCGATACTGAGAGCAACAATTTAAACAAGCTCTTTTCATCCTCTTCAAAGAAGCCAAACAATGTCAAGCCATCTTCCTTGACATGGAGGTAGGTATAGAGTTTGACTTGATCGAGCGTTTCTAGTCTCGCATATGTATTGAGCGAAATATGAACGAGGTAGCCGACTCCCTGAATGTCGATATATACCATCGTAGGAGTCTTGTGTGTAATACGGCCTTCTAAATATGCATACATATTTGTACAATTTATAATATGAAGCAAAAGTACAATTCTAAATCTAATGCCATTGGCTCAGGTGCGTTAAGGTGTGTATAACATATTGCACTTTAATAGCTGGAAAAGCACGGTGTGGAAAGGATTGATTCGTTTTGCTTATCAAGGGAGACTCTTTATGAGGAGATCTTAAACATATGAGGACAGAGGCGTACCGGAGCAATATCCTATTTTATGCAATTTGTTATACACACTGCGCTAGAGTTGGATCATAGGCGCAATACTTTGGATAGAAAAGTTATTTTTGCAAGTTGATGACCATCTTATACACCTGATGAATATCCTTATACTGGGAAGTGGCGGACGAGAACACGCCTTTGCTTGGAAAATCCACCAAAGCGCCTCTTGTGAGAATTTATATGTTGCACCCGGCAACGCCGGAACAGCGCAGATTGCGACAAATCTCGATATCGAAGTAATGGACTTTAGTAGAATCTAAAAAAGCATTCGCGAAAACAATATTCAGATAGTTATTGTCGGACCCGAAGCCCCATTGGTCGCCGGGATTACGGATTATCTCAGAGAGCAGATTCCCGGATTGTTGATTATCGGGCCGGACAAACAAGGTGCGTTATTGGAAGGTAGCAAGTCATATGCCAAGCAGTTTATGAAGGAAAACAATATTCCTACGGCATCATTTATTAAAGTTACTTTGGACAATCTCATCGATGGTATCAATCACATAAGAGGGAACAAAGGCCCTTATGTGCTGAAGGCAGATGGATTGGCAGGAGGCAAGGGTGTACTTATCATTGACGATGCAGAAGAAGCCGTTGTTATGCTCAAAGAAATGATTAATGGCAAGTTTGGTGAAGCTAGCATCTGCGTTATTATTGAGCAATTTTTGAAGGGCTTGGAGTTTTCTGTGTTTATTTTGACAGATGGACAATATTATGTCTTGCTACCAGAAGCCAAGGATTATAAACGTATCGGAGTTGGAGATACAGGACTCAATACAGGTGGCATGGGAGCTGTTTCTCCGGTACCTTTTGTAGATAGTGATATGATTCAGAAGGTCAGGAACAGGATCATTTTGCCAACGTTGAGTGGACTCCAAAAACGCAATATAGATTACTTGGGATTTATATTTTTTGGATTGATTGAAGTTGGAGGAGAGCCTTTTGTCATTGAGTACAACTGCCGGATGGGAGATCCCGAGACAGAGGTAGTATTTCCGAGAATCAAAAATGACTTTGTCGAGTTGCTCGAGGCCTTGAGAGATCAGGATTTGTATGAGATCCGGTTGGATACGGATACTCGGACAGCGGCTACCGTGATGATGGTTTCGGGTGGTTACCCCGAAACATATGAGAAAGGTAAGACTATAAATATAGCATCAGATATCAATGATTCGATCATATTTCACTCGGGAACGACCTTGGATGGCCCAACGGTCAAAACAAATGGCGGAAGGGTGATCGCGATCACTTCTATGGGAGATAGTATAGAAGAAGCTGTGGATATATCAATGCGCAATTCTGAGAAAATAATATTTGAAGGATCATACTACCGAAGAGATATCGGGCTTGACTTAAAGTCCTTGACATAAGAAAGCAGCAGAATGTACGTTTATGCCTCATACGGAGTAAATGAATAAGATGGATAGAGTACAATCACAGACAGATTAGCTGTTTGGCAGAAGCAGAATGATTACGAATCAACTTATTAGAATCAATTTTTTACATGAACAATTTATTAGGAGCATATAGCGTATTGAGAAGTCCAAAGTGCCTCTCGGGTATAGTCGCTTGCCTGTTGTTGGTGGTACAAATGCCTGCTCAAAAAATAGAGGATAAAGTGCTCTTTGAGATAAACGGTGTTCCAGTGTATCAATCTGAGTTTCAATATATCTACGAGAAGAACAATAGGGATCAAGTAAATTACAGTAAGAAGAGTGTTGAGGAATA
>JAJRXG010000233.1 GCA_024276375.1 Bacteroidota bacterium
AAACTGATCAGACTCGAACATAGCCGAGTGATACGCCTTAGTTCGCAAGATACATACAATCAGATCATCATAAAAACAATAGACGCTAAACTAAAAACCCGTGGTGAATTTGAGCCCTATTTGATCTGGAAGGAGTATGAGAGAGAATTTGGTCTAAAAGCCGATAGCCTCTATAGATGGAAGGCAATGTCCTACTTCCGAACTATCCCGGGACAAGGAGAAGAACTTCGAGACGAGATATTAGATTATCTCGAATTGTATCCGGATACACCTTGGGAGTACTTAGATCCATTGTATGAGGAAGTACTCGGCATGTCACTACAACGTGAAGATTTGGAGTTTGTCCTCGACCTCATCGGAGGACAATTATTTCAGAAAAAGCATTATCGGAAACTCGATTATCGTGCATTTCTACTATACAAGCTAGGTCATAAGGAAAGGGCACTAAACCTATTATCAGAGGTAGTGCAATTGGCCAAAGAAGCAGGCGTCCCAAGATATAAATCTATGGTTTATAAATTTAAAAAATAACCTCTGTTGGATGAACAAAGTATTGGCACTGGGTCGTGCATTGGTAGTCATTGTTTATACCGGTTGGCAGATTGCTTTGCTCTACATAGATACACTCATCAACGGCAAATCCATTCAACGTAGTTATAAACATCGTCGATATTGGGCACGCAATACGATGCGCATTGAAAATATAGTGATAGATGAGTATCGAGGCAAAGTTGACGTACCGGTTGCCTTATATGTCAGTAATCACAGGACACTGATAGACCCGGCGATCCAATTGGCATATATAAATGCCCATATCATAGCAAAGGATACTGTCGGTGGGATTCCCGTTATCGGAAAAGGAGCTGAAATGACTGGGATTATTTTGGTAAAACGCGATAAGATGGGTAGTCGGATATCTGCTCTTAAAACAACAAGGGATCTGTTGTCCGGAGGTATCAGTGTATTGGTGTATCCGGAAGGGACAGTATGTGTAACACAGACAACCAAACGTTTTAAACAGGGCACTTTCAATATTGCGGCTCAGTTGGGTATTCCTGTTATCCCCGTTGCCATAGAGTATCCCGACCGCAAAGATTATTGGTTTGAAGGTAGTCTCAGTTCTCAAATGATACGCCAAACCGGTAGCTGGCGTACACGTGCCAAATTGAGAATCGGAGACCCAATTTTCAACAAGGATCCCTCAATATTGCTCGAGATGTCCAAACAATGGATAGATAAAAACCTGCTGGAAATGCAAAAGGGTTGGAGCAACATATTTAGCGATAGCCAAAAGATAAAGCCCACATCTGAATCATCATGAAAGCACTGCTAATACTATTCCTACCTCTGATCACTTGCTGTGTTAGTTCCAAGCCAATAGCTCAATATCAAGGTTATAATATGGTATGGTCAGAAGAATTTGATGGAAGCACAATTGACACAAGTTTATTCAATTTTGAATTGGGCGATGGTTGTCCTAATCTCTGTGGATGGGGCAACAAAGAGCTTCAACATTATACTTCCGATCCCAAGAATGTCAGGCAAGAATCCGGTTATTTGATACTCACAGCGACCAATCCAAAAAAAGATATCTATAGATCTGCACGCCTCACGACACAAGGTAAACGTTCATTTCGCTATGGAAGAGTCGACATTCGAGCCAAACTCCCTTTAGGCCAAGGAATTTGGCCTGCATTATGGATGTTAGGAGACAATATTAAAGACCTTGGATGGCCAGCTTGCGGAGAGATAGATATCATGGAGATGGTCGGACAAAAACCAAATCAAATCAGTGCAGCTGCACATTGGGGCAAGCAATGGAATCCCAGCATACATATCTCCGGTACATATGACAACCCATTGCCTTTTGCAGAGGAGTTTCACGTCTTTTCTGTCGAATGGACAAGCGAATCATTAAAGTGGTTCGTAGATGATCAACTCTTTCATACGATAGGTGCTGACCAAGTCCACATGGATCCCAACCCATTTGATGGCACATTCTTTTTTATACTCAACATTGCTGTTGGTGGCAATCATCCCGGATCACCCGATGCGTCCACACCGTTTCCTCAAGCAATGAAGGTAGATTACATCCGTGTTTATCAAAAGCATTCCTCATAAATTCAAGTCTCCAGATGACTAACTTCCCTCAAAAGAGTACACCTTCAGAGAATCTCGGTTAATACCAATATAGATCTGGTTCTCGTCTCCAAGAACACATTCCACTTGACCCATGATAGATAAGCCACTTTCGGTATTGGGTATGTGATCGAAAGATCTATCACCCTGGTTTTTCAACAAAATACCCCTATTCGAATCGTATATGCCCGTTGAAACATCATAGGTATAGTCATTGCCGAGCAGCAAGAGATCTGCACGATGATCCCCATCAAAGTCTCTGGATAGAACACAAGTTATCGGAGCGACCTGAACACTCTTCTCAAAGGCTTGCCATTTAAAATCCCCTCCTTCATTCCACAAGATTCCACTCTCCGTCTTGTCCACCTCAAACACAACACTTGCTCTCTTTTGATCAGGAGTAAGGATACTATCAATCGTTCCTAGGCTAAAGGAAGTATAGTTTTTAAATCTACTTCTAAAAAAGGGGCTCTGTGCGACCAGCTCATCCCAATAATTGACCGGATATTCATACATGACATCATCATCCCCTTGCCAATATGAAGTTATAATGGGATCTAGTGTACCATTGTCATCTATATCTATCAGATACAACCTGAGCGGTTGGCCTTGCTGAATATTGAACCGATGATTTAAACCAAGATTGCCAAAGACAAAGTCATCATCTCCATCTTGATCAAGATCCTGGGCATAAACACTAGACCATAAACCATTCATCTTCTTGACATTGAGATTCTGCCCACTAAAAGCCTGTCCCCCATTGTTGAGAAAAAACTGTGGAGAACGCCATTCGGAAGCAACAACGAGATCCTTCCATCCATCTCCGTCAACATCGCTTGTCACGGCACCATGTACGATACCCGCATCAACCACGATACGTTGGGCTTGATCGAATGATCCCTTGTTGTTGATCAGTACATACGAATCATATGCATATGGAAAACTATCAGGGATGGAACTTGAGCCAATAAACAAGTCCTCAAAACCATCTTGATTAAAATCCTCTAAAAGGACGACATTGGCATAGCTATTATAGGCAGGTATCGGATGAGATATAAATCTATCGCCCGCGTTTTCCAACCAATAATGCAATACTTCACCATCTTCATTGACTTGATAAGGCCCACTGACTATAACAATATCGATATCACCATCCTGATCGATATCACTCGCCTTAATATCTGACCCTGCATACTTGATCGAGTCCGTCAAACCAAGGATCTCTTTCGATTGCCATTGTCCGTTAATTTTTTCATATACCGCGATGGGCTGCATTGGATTGCCTGTACAGATCAATTCTTTCTCACCAGTTCCTATAATATCCGCAAGCACCATCTTCGGCCCAAATTGGGTCTGCTTGTGCGGGACAATACGTTGCATATTGAAGAAGTCAACTTGATCCTCTTCGATATGCTCGAAGGACAATCCACTTTGGTTTTCTGTAAAAATCGGACTTGCGCGGTTTGTTGCTAAGTTCTTAGTAGCATCCGTTTTTCGAATGCGCAAATATTGGTTGGCATTGACATTGTAGATCATATTTGTTAATCCATCGGGCCATATTACTTGTATGGAATCAACTATGTTGGCATCATTCAATCCAAATAAGATACGAGGATCAACAGAGGAGATATATCCCCGCGAAAGGTTTTGTTCGGCATATTGCAATTGTCCGGAAGACCAAATAGATATTTTGGTACCAATAGCAAGTGGATTCAGCTTAGATCCCTCGAGTATGATCCCGATATAATTGTTGCTCGCACTATTCTGATTTCTAGCTTTGTTCTTATAGATAAAAGCAGGGCTATTGATATTGTTGGTTATATAATCCAAATCGCCATCATTGTCCAGATCAGCAAATGCCGCACCATTGGAAAATGATCGTATGTCTAGCCCCCAGTCAGCGGTTCTATTGACAAAGGACTCATTATTGATGTTTTCAAAAGCAAAATTGGCCAAGTGAACTACCGGAACCTCCTTTGACAATTCGAAATCCGTCATTAAAAATCCCCTCATTTGTGCCTTGAAATTGGTAAAATCCTTGTCGGTCAAATCCTTGGGAAACCCATTAGTTATCAAAAGATCTCGATCACCATCATTGTCAACATCAAAAAACAGTGGTGACCAGCTCCATTCAGTCGCATCAATACCCATCATCTGGGCTACTTCACTAAATGGAACCATATCATCGTCAACGAATCCACTGTGTAAGTGCAACATATTGCGGACAAACTGTGGTTGATAACCGTATTCCTTATCATGGACATAGATAAAGTAACTATTGCCATTGATGGTCTGCTTGACACGCGCATAATCACGCGGCAGCATATCCATGGTCAAGATATCAAGATTGCCATCGTTATTGACATCCGCCATATCATTGCCCATAGAAAATTTTGACTGATAGGGGAAATATTTCTGAGCTACATCTTTAAAGGTGCCATCTTTTTGATTTAGATATAAGATGTCATTGGAGATATAATCATTGGAGATATAAATATCAGGATAGCCATCTTTATTGATATCTCCAACTGCGATGCCCAGACCAAATCCTTCGATTGTTATTCCGGCTTGAGCAGACATATTTCTGAAAGTACCGTCACCCATATTCTCATACAACTGATCTTGATTGATTGATGTGCCATCATTGATTTTCCTGCGATAAGAAGTAGGAATAACTTCGCTCACAGTGTTGTTGAGCACATACAGATCAAGATCGCCATCTAAGTCATAATCCAGGAATGCAGCGTGCATACTAAATCCGTCATCATCAATTCCAAAAGCTCGCGCCTCTTCTTTAAAAGATGGGATGCCTTCAGCCGACAATCCCTGATTGACCCACAACTGATTCTTTCGAAGATCTCGGTTCGGACTCATCGTCGAAGTAAAATATAGATCTATCAACCCATCTTGATTGATATCTGTAACAGCGATACCACTTATCCATTGTTGATCCGTCAGTCCTTCAAAAGAATCTGTAATGTCTAAAAATCGCAGTTGTCCTTGATTTAAGAAAATCTTACTCTTTGCTTTGTTGCCGGCAAAAACAATGTCCGGCAGCCCATCGTTGTTCAGATCTGCAATTCCTACACCACCACCATTGTATATATACTCCTCATTGAGTATATTGAAAGAGTCATTTTCGATGATGATATTTTGAAATGTAATCCCAGTATAATCTGAATCTAATAATTCAAACAACTGAGTCGATTTATCCTGTTGGCATCCCCAAACAATGAAAGCCACGGCCGCTATATAAAACCAATTTTGTCTATTCAATTATACTAGGCTTAAAAAAAATTAAAATTGATTAAAAAAAGGAGACTACCCTACGGCAATCTCCTCTTTTAATCTTGTACGTTTATATTCTTAGAATTCCATCAACGATTCTGTACCAATCTACCCGACATCAAATCAATCTGACTTAGAGGAATCGGATACAAGGCATCCTCAGGTCCTACAGAAGCATTGCCATATAGCGAAGGTAGTTCTGCTTTTTCGTAACTTAAAACTCTACTCAACTCAGATTGAACAACGCCCCAACGTTGCAAATCAAAGTACCGATGACCTTCCATCCCCAATTCCAACTTTCTTTCCATCATCAATGCTCTCATTGCATTGGTCTGGTTGTCAAATGGAAATCCAGAGTCCGGATAGAGAGCAATCTCATAGTTGGCGGCATCTGTACCATCATCATTTTTGACAAACCCATCTGGATTTGCAGCTCTTGCACGAACCAAATTAATATTGTCCCTAGCACCAGACAGATTTCCTGTTTGTATTTGACATTCGGCCAACAACAACAATGCATCAGCAAATCTGATCATTCTGTAACCATTGGCAGTAAAACCGGATGTCCATGTACCTACTTCAGTGATCTGCCCAATCTGTCCTCTTTTATAAACCTGCTTCTTGGGACTATATGGTCCTGCATAGGATTGATCACGGATCCAATCTTGACCTGTATGTGGCCCCCAATCTAAATAGGGAATACTTCTTCTTCCCACAGACCAATCCAACCGTGGATCAAGTGGTCTTGTTTCGGGAGTAAAGGGTGCATCAACTGTGATTCCTTGATCATTGGCCACCGGAGTATCATTGTACGAGTTGTCCAACAACGGCAATCCTCCACTTGTCAAAAAAGAATTGACATAGTCATGACTGGGCTGAAAGAAGCCACAACACTCTCCCGGAGAACCTCCATTGGCCTTGTAAGGAAAATTGAGAGCTTCTCCCCAGCCGCCGTTCCAGCCGCCGGAACCATCATTAACAGAATACTGAACAGTATATATAGCCTCAACTCCATTTCGATTGGCACCATCAAAGACATCACCATAGTTTGTCTCCAAACCAATAGGAGAACCATCAGGTGCAGTTCCGCTTGTCACCACAGTTTGCAACAATGCTTGGGCTCCTGCATAATCACCATTCATTTGCATTAGGGCTTTAGCCAAAATGACTCGAGCTACTGTACCATTAAAACGACCTACCTGACCCATATCATTGGGAAGAGCAGTACCTGCCTCCAAATCCGCTATAATGTTAGAACGGACATCTACGGTGTTGGTAACTTCCTCTAGGTTGGTATTCTCCTCTATATATGGTATATCTCGCCACAACTTCCAAGCCTCAAAATGATAGTGCCCTCTAAGCACTCTAGCTTGCGCTGTAAAAGATGTAACATCCTCAGGCTCAATGGTTCCTTTTTCAACAGCTACCGCCATCACCCTCAATGCCTCATTAATTCTAGCTATGCCTTCATACAATGCACCCCACTTAATTCGGACATACGGATTTGTTTCTGTCTCAGTAAAGGTCTGAATAGGATTAATATCAGGCTGATCCCCTGAATCTGTCCCCTTATTGGCTTCCATGCCACGGATACTTGAAAACACCCAATTGGAAGAAGCTGATTGCCAACCAAAACCATTGCCGGAGATTCCATCCAACATAGCATAAGCGCCAATCATCAATCTATTGACTCCATCCCGAGTGGCTAAAACATTGGCATCTAAAGATCCCTGAGGGGCAACATTTAAGAACTCCTCGCTACACGAGTTTGCAAATGCAAACACTAAAAAAAGTGCGATTAATTTTTTATGTATTTTCATGTGTTTAATTTTTTATCTTCTTTAACTAAATTTAAAAGCCAACATTTAGGCCTAATAACAATTGCTTCACCAATGGGTAGTTACCCAAATCAACACCAAAGTTTGTATCACTTCCATTGTTCAGGTCTGCATCCAATCCCGTGTAGTTAGTAATGGTAAAGAGATTGGTTCCTTGTACATAAAATCTAACATTACTCAGTCCAATGTTCTTTGTTACATCACTTGGCAACGTATATCCAATCTGAAGATTTTTCAATCTGAAAAACGATCCATCTTCTACATAATAACTTGTAGATTGTGTATTGGTTGAGAAATTGGAAATATTTGAAGCCTTAGGCACTGTGGCATCCGTGTTAGAAGGAGTCCAGCTATTGTACAATAATTCTTCACTTTTCTGTCCTTGAAACGATGGCCAAAAATCAGTCCACCATCTGTTGTAGTTGAAAATGTCGTTCCCTTTGGATCCAAAGAAAAACGCAGAAAAATCAAATCCCTTATAACCAACAGCCAAATTCAATCCATAAGTAAAGTCGGGGTTTGGATTTCCTATAAAAGTCCTATCATCCGGAGTAATCACTCCATCACCATCTAAATCTTCAAATCTAAAGAAACCAGGTGCTGCACCATCTTGCTGCGCCCCATTGATTACTTCTCCCGCCGAATTAAAATCACTTTGCTGCCACAGTCCGGCTACTTGATACCCAAAAAATTCCGAGATCGACTGACCCACTTCATTTCTATTAAAAGCTCCGATACGCGAACCTCCACTACTGAAGAAATCGATGTTATCAGCAAATTTGAGTATTTCATTTTTGTAACTTGTAAAAGTTATAGTGGCATCGTAAGTGAAGTCACTACCAAGTTTATCTCGATAGTCAAGTTGTAAGTCGATACCAGTATTTCTCATATCTCCCACATTTCTGGAAGGCGCACTGGCTGCCCCATATATTGATGGCAGCGGTGGTACAACAAGCAATCCCTCAGATGTCTTGGTGTACCAATCAAATGAAATCTGCATCTTGCTATCCAGCAAAGATGCATCAAATCCCACATTGGTAGTGATCTGAGTCTCCCACTTCGTATCAGGGTTGCCCAATCTAGTAGGTCTAAAACCTTGAACAGATGATGTTACATTGCCATTAATATCATAGTAGGATGTTGCTGTACTACTGCCAAACAAACTAAACTGATTGACCGGGCTAATGTTGTTTTGATTACCCATGGTTCCATAACCACCACGGAATTTTAAATCATCAATTATTCCTAAATCTACTAAGTCACTAACTCTCACCCCGACAGAAACAGAAGGGAATATTCCCGACCTATTATTCTCACCAAAACGAGATGATTCATCTCTTCTGACGGTTGCACTCAGGTAATACCTGTTATCATAAGAGTAATCACCCCTTAAGAAATAAGATACCAAAGTAGTCTTAGTTCTGTTGAATGAATTAGCACTTACTATGGAAGCTCCATTAGAAACTGTTCTAAAGGCAGGATCATTGGAAAAGAATCCAGCCGTTTGTGCTGATACTCCTCTACTGATACCCAGTGCAACTGATTCATATCCACCTACAGCCAACAAACTATGCGCACCAATATCCCGATCAAAAGTCAATGTATTAGTCCATACCCAATCGGATCCTACAGATGCCGATTCTGTATATGAAGGTGTTGACGTATTTTCAGCATTCTCATAAGTTGCAGGGTTCCAATTGGTATTGTACCTTGATTGATGCGTACCACCAAATGTCGTTCTAGCGTTCAAACCTTCAATAATCTCAAAATCCATAAAGATGGATCCCAAAATTCTCGTATCGTTTTGTCGATCAAAACTATTGCGTTCTTGAGTAGCAAGAACATTTGATCCATTGCCCAATCTTGGCGCCAATCCTGTCCCTCCGTAATCTCCCACTTCATATTGACGAGCGATACCCGTCACCGGAGTCGTAATAATAGGAGGAATAATAGGTTGTGAACGATATAAACCCATGGAGATGGGACTACCTTCAGATCCATTGCCGGCTACACCATTGCCTGTTCTGCCTGTAACTGTCAAATTCTCTCCCATCGTCAATCTACCATCGACGGCTTTAAACTCGGAGTTCAAACGTGCAGAAAAACGTTTGGAGAAGTTCTCTTTAATAATACCTTCTTGGTTAAAGTAATTCAAACCTGCATAAAAGGTCGCGTTCTCATTTCCTCCTGACAAAGAAACATCGTGATTCATTATCAAGGCATCGCGTGTCAACACTTTCCACCAATCTGTATCAGCAGCCCAAGATGGAAGTGTGGGATTCGCGTTAGTTGAAGAACCATAAATTGGATGTTCTTCTTCTGTGCCATCATTGCGATAGACCAACCATTGCAAATCAGCATATTCTTGTGTGTTCAACTGACCTGTATTGGGACTGCCGGGATTCTGGGTTCCATAATACATGCTATAGTCCACCTTTATTCCAGAGGATTGTCCTTTTTTGGTTTTAATCAAAATAACCCCATTGGCTGCGCGAGAACCATAGATCGAGGCTGCTCCTGCATCTTTTAATACAGACATCGATTCTATATCATTGGGATTCAAAGTCGAAACATCTGAAGTAGGAACTCCATCAATAACATAGAGTGGCTGGTTGCCTCCAAATCCGGAAAATCCCCGGATTCTAACTTTAGCAGCTTGACCCGGTCTTCCGTCCCCACTAACGGTGACACCTGAAACTCGCCCTTGCAACTGGGAGGTGATGTTACTGCTAGGTATCTGGAGCAGTTGCTCGGTACTTACCACACCAACTGCACCTGTTAAATCGCTTTTCTGTTGTGATGCATAACCTGTGACAACGACTTCATCAAGTAAGGCTCCAACCTGCATGACGACATCAATGGTTGATCTTCCCGCGACCGATTCTTCGACATCAGAATAGCCAACAAAAGAAAAAACCAATATCGCATCACTAGGGGCGTCAACCGTATATGATCCATCAATATCGGTAATTGTTCCGGTCTGAGTTCCCTTGACAAATACAGATGCACCAATCAAAGCCTCTCCAGTGTCTCCATCTGTGACTACACCCGACACCTGAGCATAGCCGACAACAGAGATTAGCATAAAAATTTGGCATAAGACCGCAGCCCTAAGCCCTTTTAAATAGAAATTTTTCATAGATAGTTTTTATTAATCCTTTTTAAAATGACTGTACCATAAACGATAAAGTGAGTCTAAAGTAAATAAATCTCCTTAGCCAAATAAATTTTTCCCTATTTAAAAAAAAAAAGCTCTTTCCCAATGCAAAGAAAGACCGTAAAAGTGAAAATAACGCCTAATAGTTGTTAAGACAACAGTTATTTCGAATTGATAATATACTAATGGATATCTGTACTTCTACCTACCTAGTATTGTTTCTCTTATTGCTCTTCAATTTCATCTCATATCGCAGATCAATGTTTTTCGACTATATCTATGAGGACTCTTTGTTGGGGACGAAGGGTGATGAGCGGTTGAGGCTGGATCGCAATACTGGATGTGAGTTTCCAATCAAATCTTTTGACCATCGCGGATAATACCATTTTCATTTCCATCATGGAAAACTGTTGCCCGATACAGAATCTCGGTCCACCACCAAATGGGAAGTAGGCATATTTATGACGGTTGACGCTGAACTTGGAACTAAATCTTTCAGGATTAAAGGATCGCGGACGATCCCACAAATCCGGATCTCTATGAATACCATAGGTATAAAGCCCAATCATATCTCCGGCCTTGATTTGCATACTGTCGATGCGATCATCTTGGATAGCTCGCCGATCGATGATCCACGCAGGTGGATACAAGCGCATCGCTTCCTGAATAGAATAGGTCAAATAATCGGGGCGCATAATATCCGACATCGTCCAGCTTGCCGGCGATACTTTAACATTGTCTTGTAGCTTATCCACCCAATCGGAGTGTTTGGACAATAGATAGATACACCAAGTCAATGCATTGGCAGTAGTCTCATGACCCGCTATAAACAGTATAATCGCCTCGTCTATCAGTTGCTTGTCACTCATCCCCAATCCGGTATCTTCATATCTCGCATCGAGCAACATGCCCAACAAGTCATCAATATGTCGGGTGCTCTGTTGTCGTTCACGGATGATATGAATCATGATGTCTCTGATACCTTCAGCCAATTTCATGGCTCTGCTTTGTTTGCCATTTAATCTTCTCAACCAGTTCCATTGTGGTTGTCTTACTTCTCTGATGATATGTTCTTGGAGTTTTGTAAAATTCTCTCCCAATAATTCAATTGTGGATTGATCGATACCTGTACTAAACAGCGCTTTGGATACAATGCGAAGCGTCAATTCCATCATAGCCTCACCGAGATCAACAGTCGAGTTATTCTTGATTTTGAGCGTTAATTCATCACAAAAAGATTGAACCTCTACTTCGACGATTGGTATCAATGCTTCTATTCGCGCTTTGTGAAATCCTGGTTGAATCAACCGACGTTGTTTGAGCCAATAGGCACCATTGGCAGTGAGCAATCCTTGACCTACGTATTGGCCTAGAGTATCTGTCTGGATTTTTGATTTTTCATAGTTCTTGTGATTTCCTTGGAGAACATGTTGTACCACGTCGGGATCGGCACTAATGATGAGACGTTGTCCTCCGATAATGCGTGTCAGGTAAGTTTTTCCATACTTCTGAATGGCCTCATCGATGACCGGGATGGGGTTCTTGACAAAGTTGACTGCACCTCTTAAGGTCTCGATCCAAGGAACGATTGGTAATGATTCTTCCGTCGGCCTTTTCATAAATTTTATTATCCTGATATAGTATGACAAAGGTGCTCAAAAAATCAACAATACACACATTCTAGCTCGAGTGTGGTTTATGTCTTGGAATGTCGTTAGACAGCTCTGATCTCTCTTGTTCTGTAGTTTTCTTGCATTCGCCATTTACTTCTCTACGATTGTAAAAACTATTTTAACGGTTATTGATTAATTTCGCGAACGCAAGGATCGGTTCAATAGAGCATTGAGGATCCGTACACATAAAAACATTCTAAGTTATCTAATAAAATCGTAGTCATGAAAGAGCATGAAGGGCATCGGCGCATCCACAAACTCATGGTTGCCAATCGAGGAGAGATAGCCATCAGGATATTTAGAGCCTCCTCTGAAATGAATATACGTACGGTTGCTTTATACACATATGAGGATCGGTATTCTCTACATCGTTATAAAGCTGATGAGGCTTATCAGATCGGAGCCAAAGATGATCCTTTAAAACCCTATCTAGATATCGAAGAGATTATCAGTACTGCATTGAAGTATGAAGTAGATGCCATTCATCCGGGTTATGGCTTTTTGTCTGAGAATGATGTTTTTGCACAGGCTTGTATTGATGCCGGATTGATTTGGATAGGACCTGCTCCCAATGTTATGCGTGCGCTCGGCGACAAGTTGTCCGCCAAGAAAATTGCGATCCAAACCAATGTACCTATCGTTGAGGCCAGCACACATCCGATATCCAAGATAGAAGATCTAAAAACGGTAGCTCGTAATATCGGCTATCCTGTCATGGTCAAAGCTGCAACCGGTGGTGGTGGAAGAGGAATGCGGGTAGTCCATGAAGAAACCCGGATTGTACAAGCTTTTCTCGAGGCATCGGGAGAAGCATTGACTGCCTTTGGAAATGCGGAAGTCTTTGTTGAGAAGTTTATCGACGACCCAAAACATATAGAAGTACAGATCTTGGGTGACCATCACGGAGGCATGGTACATCTTTATGAACGAGATTGTTCGGTACAAAGACGCTATCAAAAAGTAGTGGAAATCGCACCAAGTGTATCGCTACAAACCAAGACAAAGGAGCTACTGTACAAATATGCATTGGATATTTGTGGTGCATTGAAGTATCAAAATGCCGGAACGGTAGAATTTTTAGTGGACAAGGATGAAAACATCTATTTCATCGAGGTAAACACGCGTATTCAAGTTGAGCATACGATTACAGAAGTAATCACGGGTATAGATATCGTCAAAAATCAAATCCTCATCGCCCAAGGGATGCCATTAAGCCACCCGGATATCGGTATTTGCGATCAATCGGACATAAGTTATAGAGGTGTGGCGTTGCAGTGTCGCATCACAACTGAAGATCCGAGTCAGAATTTTAAACCAGACTATGGGAGATTGGTCGTCTATCGCAGTGCCAGTGGATTTGGTATCAGATTGGATGCCGGCAATGCTTATCCAGGTGCGACGATATCGCCTTTCTTTGATAGTATGTTGGTAAAGGTAACTGCATCAGGGATGAATCTCCCCGAAGCTGCGGATCGAATGCACCGGGCATTGCGGGAGTTTAGAATCCGAGGGGTAAAATCCAATATTTCCTTTTTGCTCAATCTTTTGCGCGATGAAACATTTAGATCCGGCGATGTAACAGTTCCTTTCATCAGCCGACATCCCCAACTCATGACTCCTCCGAGGTGGAGGGATCGCGGCACGAAACTCATCACCTACCTTGGAGAAGTCATCGTCAATGGCAATCCTGATGTAAGAAAAAAACCAGAGCAGCTGAGATTTGCTGAAGCAATGGCACCACCAATACCTATTGATTTCAAGTTGAAGCCCGGAACAAAAGACCGTCTCACAGCGTTGGGTGCGGATGGATTTGTTCAATGGATAAAATCAGAAAAACAAATCCTGTACACGGATACGACATTTAGAGATGCACATCAATCTCTATTGGCAACACGTATGCGCACATATGATATGATCAATGTTGCAAAAAACTATGCACAAATGCATGGAGACGATCTATTCTCGATGGAAGTATGGGGTGGAGCCACATTTGATGTAGCGATGCGATTCTTAAAAGAAAATCCCTGGCAACGCCTCGAATTGCTCCGCGAGGCTATCCCAAACACGCTGTTGCAAATGTTGTTGAGAGGTTCAAATGCCGTCGGCTACAAAGCTTATCCGGACAACTTGATTGAACGTTTTGTTATCACCTCTTGGGAAAAAGGCATTGATGTATTTCGAATCTTTGATTCGCTCAACTGGTTGGAAGCCATGAAAACCAGTATAAAAACAGTGCGAGAAAAAACGGAGGCCTTGGCAGAGGTCTGTATCTGCTATACCGGGGAAGTACTGAAGCAAGAAAACAACAAATACAATCTTCAATACTACAAGGATCTGGCTCGAAGGATAGAAGACGAGGGAGCACATCTCATCGCCATAAAAGATATGGCCGGTCTATTAAAACCTCTTTCTGCACGTTACTTAATCCAAGGATTAAAAGAGGTGATCGATATACCTATACACCTACATACTCACGACACTACATCCATACAATCCGCTACATATCTCAATGCTATCGAAGCAGGAGTGGACATCGTGGATGTTGCCATTAGCTCACTATCAGGGCTGACATCTCAACCCAGTTTTAATTCGATTGTGGCGATGCTACAAGGACATCCGCGAGAGCGGACTATAAATCTCGAAAGTCTCAATGAATACTCCGATTATTGGGAGACAGTGCGATCATATTACTATGGATTTGAAACGGAGCTGAGAGCGGGAACGGCAGAAGTGTATGACCATGAAATACCCGGAGGACAGTACTCTAACCTAAGACCTCAGGCCAGAGGATTGGGGCTTGAGGATAAATTTACAACCATCAAGAAAAACTATAAAGCCGTCAATGACTTGTTGGGTGGTATTGTCAAAGTAACACCTTCATCCAAGGTCGTCGGAGATATGGCCATGTTCATGACTGCCAACGACCTATCCATTGAAGATATACTGCGAGATGGAGACAATATTGATTTTCCGAGCTCCATGGTATCACTCATGCGAGGTGAACTAGGGCAACGTGAAGAAGGATGGCCGGAGAGATTCCAGAAGATGGTATTGAAGGACGAAAATCCATTTACAGATCGACCCAATGCGCATCTGCGTCCAGTAGATTTTGATTTGGGTTATCAAGAGTTTAAAAAGGATTTTCCGATCAATAGTGAGTTTGAGAACTATCTCAGCTATCTGTTGTATCCCAAGGTATATGAGGACTTTTACAATCATCAATCCAGATATGCTGATACCAGTAAGCTCCCATCTCCTGCCTTCTTTTATGGCCTGAACTTTAATGAAGAGATCCAAGTCCAAATCGACCCCGGCAAGACAATGCTAATCCAATATCTCAACACCAATGCTCCAAGAGCTTCGGGCAACAGGTTGTGTATTTTTAGAATCAATGGTTCTATCCGATCCGTGATTATACTTGATAAGTCTATCGAACCGGACGAACATATGCACCTAAAAGTATCTGCAGAAAACCATATCGGATCACCACTGCAAGGCAATCTATCAAAGATCCTCGTTAAAACGGGAGACAAGGTGATGAAAAATGACCCCTTGTTTATCATTGAAGCGATGAAAATGGAAAGTACCATAACCGCCAATAAAGAAGGTGTAGTCGGCAAGATATATTTATCCGAAAAAACATTGGTGATGCAGGATGACTTAGTGTTGGAAATAAATTGAATTGATCCGTTGACGTGTATCCATTACTGTTTCTCCTTCTTTGTCATAGTAGCATTGAGAGAATTGATAATAAAAATCACATCCCTTACTTCTTTATCTGAATGATTATAAAGGTCACGCAAATAAATATTGTCCTTTAACAAATGGTTCATGAGATCGTCATCAACTTCTACCAAGACATCTGTGGTTAAATCCAGTATTGACGCTCGCGTCTTATTGGTTGCGATGGCTCCTATCAATCCGAATGTTCGAGCAGGTCCTTTGCGATAATAAGAGTCAATATAGACCAAGTACCTACCTTTGGTAGAGGGTATTAGATAATACTCTGCACTATTGGAAATAGTAAATGCATTGATGTATAGTGTTCCGTCGTTGTAATAAGCATAGTGCTTGACATTCAATCCTTTACGGGGCTTGCTTAAGTACTTGAATGCATATCTTTCTACACGGGGATCGTAGGTTTTTCGATGTATTACCCGAATTTCTCCAATATTTCTTTCGGGGTTGTTTGCGTAGTGCTATGTAACTTGGGTAGAATCCATTTTTGTGGGAAGGTGGAAAACCCATGCTCAAGTCGATGTGATTCTTGATTACGCTGATAGGTTGTTGATCTGATTTTAAGAAGTCCTCGATACATTGTTTAACACCTTTGCGAATATTTCTTTGATGAGATCGAGTCACATCAAGAAAATTCTTCTTTTCTGTTACTATTCAGGAGGGTGCTTTTGAGATAAAAAAAGGCAATTTTTTCGTCAGATGACGCTTATTTTTTGAGGCATAGCAGCGCTACGGCGAAAAAAGTACCGGAAATTTGACGGGGAAAGTGTTTTTTTTAGCCAAAATGACGCCTACCTGAATAGTAACTCTTTTCTACAATCTTATTAAAAACACCTACTGAAACAAACGACGAATCTATTTTTTCTAAAAATTCCAGTTCGACCTCCATTCTGCCGATCTGAAAAGTTATGTTGGTCATTTCTGATATCCAAAGTTGATTGATTTTAACTTTAAGGGCTCTCTTTTGTTTGTTAGGAGGTAGCAATACATTGAAAAGGTTTAAAAACTCCTGCTTTAATCCATTTTCAAACTTTGTTTTCCAGTTTTTATCACTCCCTCCGATTTGGATAATACCAATCGCATCCCGTGATGGTCTTGCGTCAACAACCTCTACAATATAAAAATCTGCTTTGATTGGTTTTTCCCAATAGTATTCAAGGGTGATTAATTTAGTATTATCCTGAGCCACTAGTCCAGAGAAGATAAAAAGACACAACACAATCGTTTGCAGATAATAAACTCTCACGAATAGAAACAATACAGCCCTTATCAAATGAAGTACATACAACCAAAATTACAAATTATTTTTTGGTAATAAAGCATCACATATACTGTAAAAACGTCAGATCTCAGAATTGATGATCAGGCTATAATCATAACATGTTCACTCCACTACCCTTTCTGCTGTTGAAACCGCCGCAACATTAAAGAATCCCACAGCTGACTTTCCGTCCGGTGCAACAATATTGGTTCTTGCATTGGCCAATGGAAGGGCAAATATTCCATTTTGACTATTGTTGATCTGATCTCTGACAATCTTCATAAAATCAAAAGCCTCAAGACTCATCGAATGTATCTCAACTCTCAATGAATCTCCCTCCGTATATGATTGATGTAAGCCGTCATCACCAATCCGATTGATCAAATCCCGAACCGGTAAGATAAACACAACCCCATCAACAGCCGTACCCGCATCCAGCCCCGCATCAAATGCGATATTCAATTCTGTACTTTTGTCCAAATATTGACCATTGACAAAGGTCTTAATCCAATATGCATCTCCCACGCCAACAAAATCCCTCGCATAGAAATTGGCATATATACCATCGTCTCCAAAAATCTGATCAGTTCTAAATTCGAATCCGATAGAATCAATCAGTGGCACTCGTTTCAATACTGATGATGCAGTATAAGGGTCTCCATTGACAACAACCTCCAAGGTGTATGTATCTCCGATGACTCCTATCCCGCTGCTGTCGGGTTGCCATACAAAATATCCCGATCCCGAGGGATTAAAATCCATCACTTTCCCATCACTCCTTACGACCCTTACCTCGGCATCCACAATACCT
>JAJRXG010000234.1 GCA_024276375.1 Bacteroidota bacterium
CTTCGAAGGCAATGATATGGAAGCTATCATAGATCTTGGCATGATGCAAGAGATCGTACATTGTGAGACGGCCTTTCTACAAGTCACTAACCACCTAGTTTTTTATCCTCGCTCTGTTAAGTATTATGGGTCTAAAGATGGAAAAAAATACAAATTGCTAGGTGCGCTCAAAAACCCATCGCCTCTTCTGGCTATAAGCAAGGTAAATGACATTCAGTACTATGGAGTTGACTTTAGAGTAGCTAATATAAGATATCTCAAAATAGTTGCTGACAACATGGGGCAAGTTCCAGATTGGCATAATAGTGCGGGTCTTCCTGCATGGATATTTGCCGATGAGGTTGTTGTAAGGTGATCTTCCGCCCAATCATTGGTGTAGGGAGATCTCTTTCTTCGTATATTCAAATATTCTCCACAAGATAAGATAGAGTATATAGGCTATTGGAAAACCCACGAGAATCCAGCTTGTTAAACCACATATGGCACCCACAGAGAGTAGCTCTAAAGTCGAAAGGAGGTCAGTTTGCCAGAAATCCTGAATGACATCCATGGAGATCATAGAATCTTCTACTTGCCAAATCACTTCTCCCATTCGGACAAAGGGAATGAACAGCAGAATATGCAAAGGAGACATCGCATAAACAAAAAAAACAGCAATGGGAATATTGAGATGCCACCTCAAAGCGATGAGTGCCACAATAAATGACCCAATGCCAAAAACAGGTATAACACCGATCAAAGATCCAAGAGCCACGCTTAGAGCCATCTCTCGAGGAGTGAGTCCTTGGCGGAAAAGTACCCGCGCTTGTTGGTACCATTTGTGTTTTCTAAGATCAGTAATCTTCACCGGGTATAACTTATATATGATTTACTGAGATTGCATCTATCCAGCATAAATAAATATTTATATAAAAAAGTTTTCATTAATATTGGGTTCTTTAACAGACAAGGATCTGTCTTGTTACTATTCAGGTAGGCGTCATTGTGGCTAAAAAAACACTTTCCCCGTCATATTTCCGCTATTTTTTTCGCCGTAGCGCTGCTATGCCTCAAAAAATAAGCGTCATCTGACGAAAAAATTGCTTTTTTTTATCTCAAAAGCACCCTCCTGAATAGTAACTCTGTTTTTTATGATTGTAACAACTTTGGATAAACACAGTAGCTTACCATTCAGTAACTCATAAGGATCAATACAGAATACTTGCTTTACTTTGTTGTATATATGAAATACCTATTCTTTGTTTTTATTGCGCTTCTCCTACAATGTTCCTCCAATCAGGTCATCATTGAAACCGAATCTCCACCCAATATCATCTTGTTTTTAGTCGATGATTTGGGGTGGCAGGATACATCATTGCCCTTTTGGGATAGGACTACCGAGAGGAATCAACTGTATAATACCCCTAACATGGAACGCCTTGCGGCAAAAGGCATGAAGTTTACACAAGCATATGCAACCCCTGTATGTTCACCTACTCGAATAAGCCTCATGACGGGTATGAATGCTGCACGACATCGCGTGACCAATTGGACGTTGCACCGTGATAAGATGCAACCTATGGAATTGGATCATACCGAACTTGATTTTCCGTTTTGGAACGTTAATGGGATGACTCCGGACTCTACCATTCCATATGCGGCTTACGCCAAATCCTTTCCTCAGATACTCAGAGACAACGGATATAAAACCATTCATGTCGGCAAAGCACATCTCGGAGCGATTGGAACTCCTGCGTCTGATCCACTCAACATAGGATTTGATGTAAATATCGCAGGTCATGCGGCGGGTGCACCCAAAAGTTATCTCGGTGTTGAGAACTTTGGCAATCTACCCGAATATAAAGGTCAACCATGGGTAGTTCCTGGACTGAAGGAGTATCATGGTAAGGACATATTCCTAACAGAAGCACTGACGGACAAGGCGATTAAGTCCATTAGAAAACCTGTTTCTGAGGGGCAGCCTTTCTTCTTATATATGGCGCTATATGGTGTACATACACCCATTATGGCCAATCGTAAGTATGTACAAGCGTATTACGATCAGGGTTTGGATTCTGTAGAAGCGAGATATGCATCGATGATACAGAGTATGGATGTGGCTTTGGGTGCATTGATAGATTATACTGAAGAATCGGGCATTGCGGACAACACAATTATCTTGTTCATGTCTGACAATGGAGGTCTAAGTGCAGTAGCAAGGGGAGGAACACCACATACACACAATCTCCCGTTGTCTAGTGGCAAAGGTTCGATTCATGAAGGAGGTATCCGCGAGCCTATGATTGCCTATTGGCCAGGACATACCAAAGCAGGTAGTACGAATGATCAATATGTGATCATTGAAGATTTTTATCCAAGTATACTGGAGTTAGCAGGAGTCAATACATACGATACACCACAAGAGATAGATGGAAAGAGCTTTATGCATCTTCTGAAAGGTGGCATGGACGATGCATCTGATGAACGACCTTTGTACTGGCATTATCCCAATAGTTGGGGGCCTACGGGGCCAGGGATTGGATCTTTCAGTGCGATCCGAAAGGGAGATTGGAAGTTGATATATTATCATGATACAGAGTCATTTGAATTATTCAATATTGAGGAAGATATCGGGGAGGAGCACAATATGGCCGACAAGAAGCCTCGCATCCTCGGTCCGTTGGCGATGCAGTTGGGGGACTATCTCAGATCTGTCGATGCCCAAATGCCAAGACATAAGCAGAGTAAGACTCGTGTGCTGTGGCCGGATGAGGCCATTGCTCAGCATGTACCTGTTCAAAATGTGTATCGTGTCGAAATGATAAACGAGCATATCAACATTGATGGATGGCCGGACGAATCGGTATGGAAACGTGCTGTAAAACTCGAAGCGTTTCAATATCCTTGGCAGTCTGTTGTAGCTCCAAGAACAGAGTTTCGTGCATTGTATGATGAGAGCTACCTGTATTTTTCGTTTTTAGCCATAGATGATGATGTCATTGCTCCGGAACATCTAAGGGATAAGGATACCAATGTATTGGCATCTGATCGGGTAGAATTGTTTTTTAGGAGCGATGAGTTGCGCAAGCCGTATTATTCTCTTGAGATGGACTCCAAAGGGAGGATATATGATTCGGAAGGGATATTTTATGAATCTGTGGATGGTCAATGGAACTATCCAAGTGACGACTTGATTTTTAAATCCAAGGTGGTAGAAGATGGTTACCATGTAGAAGGAAAAATCTCTTTAGCTTCATTGCGGCGATTGAATGTACTCAAGGATAGTGAGATTTTGGCCGGTGTATATCGAGGAGAGTACAAGCATCTTAGTGATGGGACAGTGGCTGTCTCATGGATCAGTTGGGTGATTCCACCTTCAGAGAGACCGGACTTTCACATACCTTCATCTTTGGGTAAGATGGTGTTGGAGAGATAAAAGGGACACCGGGATTTACGTTTTTTTAATCAGACTAGGCTAGGGAGGAATGAATTCGCAAAACTATTTAGTAAATGAAGGAGACTGAAATAAGCGATCATCTGATCGAGATGTATCGAGAGTTGGTTAAGGATCGCTACCAGTACGATTATCTCGCCAGTCATTATAGTTTGCCGTCTTTTTTAACTGAGGAGAAAGTGGGAGAAATTAGGGATTACTTTCTACATTATGTGTATCCGGATGCAGCTACTAGGATAAAACTCAACAAAGCCTTTGAGAGTTTGGATGGGCATATCAAGGATACGAGTCACCTGTTGAGGTTGATGATGGATGCAACGGGGTTGTTGTTTAAGTATGGGCGACATCTTCCGAGGATTTTTCGAACGGGGATCAAGGCATTGCAATCATTTAGAAAAGTAGCGAGATTTGAATCGCTGTTATTGGCTGCGGCACGAGACAGCAATTTGTCACTACCAGTTTCTAAGGACACCATGAAACGTCTAATAGCACAATTGCCCTTGGCAGAAGTAAGAGATTTTATCGATGGCAATGATTCACTTTTTGACGCATTGATGGATAAAAAACTGATGCAAAAGACGATTGATCTGATGGGTAGATTGATAAAAAAAATGAAAAAACACCCTCAGGTTTATCGCATTGCCGATATTGAAGGAATTGAGGTGGGAAGGAAGATTCTGGAAGGGGGTACCAAGATCGTCAATGGTCTTAAACCCTCAGAAGGTCGGGCTATTTTGAACCTTATAAAGCAAATAGAATCTGACGCCATAGATACGATTTACAATCAATATGCATAGTTCAAGATACGTACAAAACTAACTAGAATCGTGTGGTGTTGAATCAGAAGATAGAGAACGTACTATCACTCTAATGCTCTTTACTTCCTCACTTCCAATATATACTGATAAGGAAGCATCGCACTATCGATTGAAATATTAGAAAACCCCGCTTGTTTTAATTCTTGGACAACATCTGACGCGGCGATACGCATCTCCACCGGAGGACCGGGCACATCTTCTTCAAATTCTTTTTTCATAAAATCCACAACGAGCAACAGGCCATCATCTTTAAGACCTCTTGCAACTTTTGCAAAGTAGGCAGGGCGGTTTTCGATATGATGGTATGTGTTGACAATGATGACGCCGTCCACTTCCTGATCCAAAAGAAGGGGATCATCATATTCTAATTTTCTAAACTCTATATGATCGTCATTTATATCATCTTTTTTTATTTTGTGCTTTATAAAATCTTGAAACTCATCACTCACATCTCCGGATATTACCATTGCCCCTTTTTCAGCCAGCCTAAACGTAAAGTAACCTGATCCCGCGCCGATATCCATTATCTTTTTGTCTTTCAAATCTCCAAATAAAGCGATGACCTCATAGGGCTTTTGGGTTATCATGCGTTCGGGGTCATCAAAACTGGCAGCTAGATCCTCGATGGATCTTTGGTGCATATGTTGATTGGCTTGTCCATGGTTATGATTGTGTTGAGATTGGGGCGCTCCCATTTCAAGGTTCGGATTCTGGGAGTTGCGATTACAACCTATGAGGAAGAGACACATTGTGGCTATGAGTAAGTTGAGTTTAAGCATTTTTAGTAATTGACTTGCTGATATAATAGGTGA
>JAJRXG010000019.1 GCA_024276375.1 Bacteroidota bacterium
CCTGGCACACCACAGTACGCCTATCTCAATAGTGGGGTCATGTTTCATTCGCAAGATCCACGGACGATACTCAAGGAGCAAGATTGGCCTATCTCTGTTGAGATGCAGTTTTTGGCTGGTATGGAGGAGGGCGTTAATCGTCCTACTGGCAATATGTGTTCGCCAGGGACAGATATCGTTTACCAAGGACAAGTTGATCCGCACCATTGTATATCTTCTACTTCTGACACCTACTATGGGGATCAATGGGTAAGGGCAGATCTCATCGTATTGGGAGATTCACTAGTGCAGCACTTTATCAATGGGGAGAAGGTATTAGAATATACAGACCCACAGATAGGTGGAGGTATCGTGCATCGTTATGATCCAGCATTCAAAGTAGATGGTACCAAGTTGTCTCAAGGATTCATCGCATTGCAAAGTGAGGGTCAACCGATAGATTTCCGCAATATTAAAATCCAGAACCTTCAAGGCTGTATGGATCCTAAGTCCTCGTCTTACCGTTCATATTATGTCAAGTCTGACCCTTCAGTTTGTCGATACAGGAGATGAATAGCAATAATTAGATCATGCCTTGGTCTCGTATGGACGAAACATTCGATCCCAGTTTTGCTTAAAGCATAGCTTGACGATGATGGGGTTCTCATTATTGGGATCCGAACGTATGCTGTTTTCTAAGGATTCTAATTGTGACATATAAGACGCATGGGTTTGTTTGACTTTAGAAACTGCTTCGGGATTGATATCTTGTCGAAAAATGTATGAGTAAACACAATTTCCCTCACTCGCCCAAAAACGAAAACCATCGTTGAGGATATACTCAGAATTGATCATATTCTGCAGTGTTATGGCAGTACTTTCAGAACTAGCGACATTGTACAATATCGTCATGCCATTCATGATTCTTATGAGTAGAATATCTTGAGCGATAGCCAGTTGGCCATAAGGAGCAAAAACAGGATCTTCTTTGCTTCTTATTCTCTGTGGTTTTCCCAAAATGGCATGATCCAGTTCATCTGCATTGGCAAATCTGGTCGTCATCGAACGATCTCCTTGTCCTATGGCTGCGATAGGGTGATAAGATGCATCCTTGATGCTATATATCGTATCACTAAAAGTCGCATTGAGCAGAAATTCATCATTCCATCAAACAATGGGGTTCATAGCAGGAACCAAATCAAAGTATTCGGGAGTATATATCCCGGCCTTTACAACTTCCAATTGACGATTAAACATTTTAAAAAACCCTCCCGTAAAATCTTTTTGAATGGCATAGATATAATCCTTTGAAAAAGCCATAGCCGTAAGCTGTGGCGATAAGTGTTGCTCCCTTAGCATGACACCTCCATCTAACTAGTAGAACAATATTTTGGAAAGAGATCTATCATAGATGTCGATTTCATTTTCGTAGGGATCGTAAGCAAAAGAAGTGCATTCAGAGTACTCCGTTGGCCCTGGTCCCGATGGAGATATTTTGTAATTTAGACTTCCGTCAAGATGATAAACATAGATCGAATTCTTGCCAATAGATCTAAGGATGAAATATTGTTCCGTGACATATCCATGTTCGATATGTGCCAGAAATGAAGATTTTGCCCTTTCAAGATTGATGTACTGGAGTTCGTCTATTAAGCTAAATGCATCCACCTTCTGAGAGGATAGCTCAGGATCGATAATGACAAGATTGTCCTCTGTATCGGATCGACATGAGCATAGAAAAGTCAATATGCCAATACAGACAATTACTGTGATTTTTGTAGAGATCCAGAGAATAACATTGTTCAAGGTTATTGGACTTAATGGATGAATTGATGAGCCCACTCCGGAAACTCACAAAACCAAAAAAGTCTCTTTTGGCGATCTTTCTAATTTTTTCAATTAACTGATACTCAGGCATCACTGAATCTCAAAAACCAAAAATATCATCCAAAATATCCCTTTTTGTGGAAATC
>JAJRXG010000235.1 GCA_024276375.1 Bacteroidota bacterium
TCCGGATATACCCAACAGTACACGTTCGGTACCGACGAGTGATCGGATCTCTTCAACGGATTGATCGATAAAGGATGCCGGAGTCCAATTTTGCTCACAACCTGCTATTTCAATCAAAAATTGTTCAAAACTTGCAGCCCGTCCAATGAATGAGTTACTTCCGGATGAAACTGTATTCCATACACAGGATAGGGAGCTTTAAGGTACTTGTATCCAGCTATGGGAATACTACTTGTCGATCCAATGGTTTCAAAACCTTCACCCAAGTCCAAGATGGTATCGGCATGTGACATCCATACTTGACTACCTTGATCTATATTTGTCCAGAGTTTTTCGCCGGATGAAAGCGATAAATGGGCTTTGCCGTATTCTCTCTTTTTTGAAGGAGCGACATGTCCCCCTTTGACATCTGCTATGTACTGCGCTCCATAGCATATCCCCAATGTAGGAGCACTTGATACAATAGCATCAATGTCAAGATGAATACGTGTCTCATCATTGACAGAGCAAGGACTTCCTGATAATATGATCGCTTTATAAGATTTATAATCTACTGTTTCAATGTTAAAAGGATGGATTTCACAAAAGATATTCAACTCCCTCACTCGCCTAGCTATTAGCTGGGTGTACTGCGAACCAAAATCCAGAATCAAGACCTTTTGCGTTGTCATAGTCATATACTAATTCTTCATACGATTGGGCCTCAAGCAAGCTTACAACTAACCCAATCCCCTTCCTTCTTTTTTTATCAGACCATTGTCGGTAAAGTCCTTCATGATTCTATCAATGACCCCATTGATAAACTCCTTGCTTTTGGCAGTACTATAGTTTTTGGCCAAATCGACATACTCATTAATCGTAACCTTAGTAGGAATGGATGGAAAGCCAATCAATTCACATGTAGCCATTTTCAAAAGAATCATATCAATAATTGCCAATCGCTCACTGTCCCAATTCTTTAGCGTAGGTTCAATATACCCAAGCAAAGTTTCATCTCCTGTCATCGTCTTTACCAATAGTTGAAAACCAAATTCATTGACAGTTTCATCACTCGGATAAAATCTCAAAAAGAAATCATCGTTTGTTTCAGGCAAGGATTTGAAGGTCTTTTTTACAGCACCAACGACGACGCTTTTATCATCTTGCCATGTACCGTAAAGGTCCTCCATCAGATCATTGAACAATTCATTCTTTCTGCAGAAACGATACAGGTCAAGTAGTATCTCTAAATCATTAGATTGATCGGTGTCTTTTGACAAATAATCAATATACCCTTCAGTTTTAGAAAATTCTTGATAAATTTTTTCATAATATCCCTGCAGATCACTCTTCGTAATCGGAATTGCAGCCATCTTTTTTTGAAGGACTTTGTTTCCCTCCAAGTTCTTAATCAGGTTATTATTGTAAAGTTTATCGCGAAAGATTTTGTCTTGCTCTGTCGGCAATCGTTTGGCTTTGCGCTTGGCCAGATCCCCTGAAGACAATTTAGCTATCTCAATGAGGACATATAGATTGGACAAATAAAGAGCAAATGTGTCGTCAACTAAGTTCCAATATCGTTTTTTGGCCTCCTCTAACCCCAATTGCTCGTCCCGGTTTACGGAGAAGAGCAATTGCATCGCTTTTATGCGTACGCTTCTTCTACTAAGCATTTATATATTTAAAAATGACTATATGACAAAGGTAAAATAATATCCTACTTATCACTCAAAAAATCTTCTTCAAGCTCATTAAATTTTGGAAGCTTAGCATAGTGCCATTTTTTTAAGATCTTACCCTCCTTCATTAAGACAATACCCGGGTTGGATCTAATGATTGTCTTGAGCAGTTTGTCATCTCCCATTGCATATACTACATCCAATCCTAAATCTTGGTGAAAATCCTCAATCTGACTCTCATCTGCTCCTGCAACGATCATGATTGCATCCCATCCCGCCTTCTTGGCTTCCCGGACAAATGGAATAACAACATCATTGTATCGCTGTGCATAGTACTCCTTCCACTGATAATCAATGTAGGGCTCTGTTCGGGTTGCGATCTCCTTGATATTACGTTGATAATAGACACTACCATCTGATCTGAGCAAAGTATCTATCACATACATCGTATCATTGACGGTACGGGATGCGGGAGAGCCATCTCCATACAATTCATTGGCTATGATTAAGACTGTATAACCGGTATTGTTAAGTATGCGTTCATTGAGAGGCTCGTGATCCAGCGAAGTGATGTCAAAATCGCTAATCTTAGTAGTCGGGATACTTGGTTCCGACGTGATTTGTTCCAAATCCCATGCTTGTTCAGGATATTGTTTAAACGTCTTGAGATACTCTGCATACGGTATAGTTTTCTCCTCTCCTGAAACCTTATTCGTGACATGATAGGCCAATATCTGTACATTGGCCATCGCTTCTTCTTCTAGGCGTTTCTGTTCAGCGATGTCAACGGCCTCGCGAAATGGGCGAAAATCCTCATGAGGTAGGTCCCATAGAAAATTGCTAAAACAATATATCACCAAGCCTATTGTCAACACACTCACAAGGATATTGCGGATATTATGCGTAAAAAGTTGATGCATCGTTTCCGATCGAAAGAGAAAATATAGAGCGGGAACCAACAAAAAGATATCCTTGAAAAACGAGACTTTGGGTTCCAACTTGATGAAATCCCCAAAGCAGCCGCAGTCCGTTACTTTCATATTAGTAGCATCATATGCCGCCCATCCACCAAAGTCAAAAAAGTTTACATCACCGGGGACATATCCCGTCAGGTAAGTAAATCCTGTCAAAACAGTAAAAAACAATACCAAGGAGAAAAAAGCCCATGCCGTCATCTTGGGTTTGTGGCCGATGACTAACATAAAGCCCAAAACAATTTCGAATACAATCACAAAAACTGCCACCCCGATGGCATAGGCTGACAAAAGGGGAAATGCAGGGGCTATAAACTTAAACCAAGTACCTTGGAATACGGCTTCAAATTGGTCAAAGTAGTCCACCATCTTATATGCTGTCCCTAGTGGATCTACCGCTTTCACCCAACCTGAAAATATAAATAGGATTCCACAAAAGTTCTGGAGGTATGATGTCAACCAATTTTTTCGCCGATTGAGGACAAGTCCCGTTATACCTGTTAATATAACTGCGGCGATCGCCACTCTAAAGATCAAGGTAAATAAAGTCATATCTGATATATATTAATTTTGAGCTGATAGAATTAAAGCAAATACACAATAATTGATGATGTCCTGATAATTGGCATCCATACCTTCTGAGATTAGGGTCTGTCCCCTATTCTCCTCGATACGTTTGATACGGTGTACCTTCATAAGGATGATATCGATAATACTGGACACTCTCATCATCCGCCATATCTCTCCATAATCATGATTCTTACACAATAACAATTCTTTCGTCTGCCTTACTTCGTCATCATACAGATTAATCAACACATCAAGCTGTTCATCACCCCTTTGATTCTCGACTTGATGTAATTGAATCAATGCCATAATTGAATAGTTGATTAATCCACAAAATTCTTCTTCTATGGGATCATTCACTTTTTGTTTTCCTTTTTCATCAATAGACCGCAATCGAGATATTTTGATAAGAATCTGATCAGTCAGAGAAGATGGACGCAAAACACGCCATGAAGGCCCATAATCTGCATTCTTTTTAATGAAGATATCACGGCACTTGTCCAGATAATATGAAAAGGATTCTTCTGTATTCACTTCTGCAGCTTGTTTGTATTAGGGATAATATAATTAGATTGCGAAGATAGGTGCTTAAACATTAAGAAAAAAGTTAATATACTATCGTCTATACTCATTTGGAGATTATTTATACTCCTCATATCAGGAGTCATTACATTTGCACTCACAATGGATGCATATAAGACAATCGCCAATTCATCTGAAGGTCAATATAAAGATCGCGGAAGCAAATTTTTGTCTTTTGCTTATCCCCTATCTCGTATCGATGATGTTGAAGCATATCTAAGCCACACAAGAGCTCTCCATCCCAAATCAAGACATATATGCTACGCATACATCCTTGGTATAGATCAACCTGAATTTAGAATCAACGATGACGGGGAGCCATCCGGATCTGCGGGTCGCCCAATATTTAATGCCATCAGAAGTGCAAGTCTAACCAATACGCTGATTGCTGTTGTGCGATATTTCGGTGGTACCAAGCTTGGTATCCCTGGTCTCATAGCTGCCTATAAAAACGCTTCTATCAACGCCATAGAGAACAATTTCATAATCACTCGGTATCTAACCCAAGATATCTCTATAATATACACTCCTCAGGCACTGGGACGTCTGTATGACATCATCAAACGCCTTGGCATCAGCGATATCAATAACTTCTATGAGCCATATCCTCATTTAGTAATAAGCCAAAGGTTATCAAAAGTACAACAAACAATCCTAGATATCTACGCTCAGTATCACGGCTATAAATCGAGCGAAATAGATCTTGATTTTTCCTCTCCAGATTTTAAAATTCAAGTCCTTACACCATGAACAATCCCCCTCGTATCGGTTTAACAGGAGGTATCGGATCCGGAAAAACAACCTGTGCTCAAATCTTCATGGAATTGGGAATCCCCGTTTACTCCAGTGATGACCGTGCCAAACAACTCATGAATACAGACCCAATACTCAAATCATCACTTATTGGTGCCTTTGGTTTCGAAACATACCTTTCTGATGGTACACTAAATCGAGAGTTCTTAAGCAAGATTGTTTTTGGTGATCCTGAGAAGGTCAAGCAAATCAATGCCATAGTGCACCCCGCTGTGAGGAGGGATTTTGAATCTTGGGCGAAAAAGAAGCATTCGGTACCCTATATTCTTCAGGAAAGTGCATTGCTCTTCGAGATAGGCTCGCATACTGTTTTTGACAAAATGATTCTAGTCGATGCTCCTATAGATCTGCGAGTGGCACGAGTCATGCGACGAGACAATGTTCCAAAGAAAGCCGTAGTTGCAAGAATGTCCAAACAATGGTCTTCAGAAAAAAAGAGAGCACTGGCTCATTATATTATAGAAAATGATGGGCATAGAGGACTCATCAAGCAAGTCATTAATATACATCTTGAACTCCAAGAACTCAGAATTCCGACCCACTAATCAGCTTTCCATAGCAATTCATCAACACCTTCTAATTGGGCAAAATAGCGAGCCAAGACAAAGAAATAATCCGATAGTCGATTCAAATACATAATGATTGTATCGTGACTATACACTTCTCCTTGGACGGACAGTACTCTGCGTTCAGCCCTTCGACATACTGTCCTACATACGTGAGATTTTGCAATCGCATGTGACCCTGATGGCAAAATAAAGGCTGTCATAGGCTTCAATGATTCTGTGTAACGATCCATCCAATCTTCCAACAAGGATACGGAGGACTCCTTTATATCCGGATAGTCATCATTGATAACACCATCTCGAGCCAACATAGATCCAATATTGAATAGAAGATATTGTATCTGCGAAAGTTGATCTCGGATCCCTTCACTTTGCGTAAGCGCCATTAACTCGCCTACGGCAGCATTCAATTCATCTACCGTACCATACGCTTCGATAAGAGCGTTAAACTTATCGACTCTTCTTCCACTGGCAAGAGAAGTTTTTCCTTTGTCTCCTCGTTTCGTATATACTTTCATCTCAATAATAGTGTCCTGATAAATATGCCCTATGATTTTGCATTGTAGTAATGAGTCGGATCAGATGCTTTAATAACATTTTTGTTGACCTCATCAGATTCTATCAAACCATCTCGAAGTCGAATAATTCTACTCGCATTTAATGCGATATCGGGTTCGTGGGTAACAAGGATGATCGTATTGCCCAAATCATGCAGTTTCTCTATGATACTCATAATCTCAATGGAAGTCCTTGTATCGAGATTTCCCGTAGGCTCGTCGGCCAAAATAATGGCCGGATTATTGACAAGGGCGCGAGCGATAGCCACTCTCTGACGTTGGCCTCCTGAAAGTTCATTGGGCTTGTGATCCATCCGATCTCCCAATCCAACTCTCTCCAAGGTCAATTCGGCCATCTCATTTCTTTCCCTCTTATTGTATCCGGCATAGACTAGCGGAAGTGCAACATTCTCAAGTGCCGTTAAGCGAGGTAGTAAATTGAAGGTTTGAAATACAAATCCAATCTCTTTATTTCTGATTGCTGCAAGCTCATCATCGTCCATCTCACTTACCTCTTCACCATTGAGCACATAAGTACCGGAAGTTGGGGTATCCAGACATCCAAGCAGATTCATCAAAGTAGATTTTCCTGAACCCGATGGTCCCATCAATGCTACATATTCGTTTTTCTTGATCTCAAGTGTTATGGATTGAAGGGCTTTTACTTCCATTGTGCCCATAATGTAAATTTTAGAAAGGTCTTGAGTTTTTATGATTGTTTCCATAGGAGATAGTTAAAACGCTTGTGAACAGATATTATTTACTCTACTTTAAAAATTTCGGAACTGCAATAAAACCTTTGTGTTTCATTGGTGCATTTTGCAACGCTTGGTGATTGGTCAATTGGTCTTCTATCCTATCCAAACGCAAGCGAGATTGCCCTACACTCATATGTCTAAGCGGTTGTATGTTACTTGTATCAACCTCTTGCAACGTATCAAACATATTAATAATGTCACGAATATCATTTGAAATCATATCTCGTTCTTCATTTGACAGATAAATTCCGGAAAGTTCTTCCAGCTTCGAAATTAATTCTACATCAATTTTTGTCATCTTTGAATAGACGTATGTTATAAAGAAATCGGCCAATGCGCGTATTATCACCGAAATGTACTGCCAAATTGCTACTAATTTCTGAACTTGTCACCCAAAACAAATAAAATCTATCAACTTGAAGAAGTTAAAACATATAGCAGTGACTGGAAATATCGGTGCGGGCAAAACCACGCTTTGCGGAAAACTAGCTGATCATTATGGTTGGAATGTCCGGTATGAAGAAGCTGATAAGAATCCCTACTTGGATGATTTTTATCATGATATGCAACGCTGGTCTTTTAATCTTCAAGTCTTCTTTCTCAATAGCAGATATGCGCAACTTGTTGACATTCAGCAGGGTGAAGCAACCGTGATTCAGGATCGGACTATATATGAGGACGCTTATATTTTTGCTCCCAACCTATATGAGATGGGTCTAATGGCACAGAGAGACTTCAATAATTACTACTCCCTGTTCAAGTCTATGGTAGCCAATATCGAGGCCCCCGGACTCTTGATATTTCTTCAAGCAAGTATTCCTACTCTCGTTTCTCATATACAAGATAGAGGAAGGGAATATGAAGGTAGTATGAGTTTGGATTATCTTCGCAATCTCAATGAGCGATATGAAAATTGGATCAAAAATTATAGAGATGGCAATAAACTGATCATCAATGTGGATGAATTGGATATTAAAAATAATCCCGAAGATTTCTCTTATGTTCTAGAGCGTATTGATGCTCAGATCCATGGACTCTTTTAATGAATATACCATCAAATAATCTGATTATGATCGACCTAACTACGCTCACCAAACGTTACTATACCATCTCTGAGGTGAGCGATATGTTGGGCGTCAACAAATCGCAATTGAGATATTGGGAAGGGGAATTCAAACAGATCAAGCCTCAAAAAGGAAGAAATGGTATCCGCAGATATACCAAGCAAGATATAGAAGCAATCATCCAGATTCAAGAACTCCTCAAAATCCGGGGCTTCACAATCGATGGAGCTAAACAAGAATTGCATTCTAGACTACAATCTCTGAAGTCAAAAACCCGTGTTAAAGAAGACCCTCTCTCTCGTATTTTATCCAGACTCAAGAAGTTGAGAGATTCTTTAGAGCAATAGCCCACCATGCCAAGCTCCGGCGAAAAGGCAAAATCGATGCCAAGTCAAAAAAGATCTGGCAATAAAAGTATCTCCTGAGATATAGATCAATGAAAATCGTGTATATCGATCATTTCATCCGCTTGCGCCAAATCTTCAAGTTCATTGGAAGCTATTATCACCAATCTGTTTTTGCCCAGTATTGACAACCAATGATGCATCCACGTCTTGCCTTCGACATCCAAATACGAGCCGGGTTCATCTAATAGCAACAGTGGAGTATCAGCGGCAATCGTAAGAGCAAGTCCCAATCTTTGACCCTGCCCAGAAGACAAACTACCTACTAAAGCACTATCTGAGATACCCAAATCTATCATATCGACTACATCTTGAACGCCCCGCCCATCGATCAACGATTTGTTTGTCACGTAGTACTCGATCATTTCACGGATACTTAGATTCTTGAGTAGAGAGACATACGGCCCCCAGATAGATATGTGCTGGTAAAGTTCATCCGTTGACAACACTAGTCCATCATTGTCAACATAGCTGATTTTACCGATTGAAGGAGACAGAAAACCCGAAACCATTTTTAGCAAAGTCGATTTACCTGAACCATTATCACCTTGAATACCATAAGTCTTGGGAGAGCTGAAAGTAAAGTCAATATTTCTTACAATCCAGTGTCGCGTATAGCGTTTTGAGACTTTCTGCAAGGTAATGACCATCTCTTATCGATACATTACTTCCTTGACCGCTTTGATCACTTTGTCGGGATTGGGCATATACTCCTCAACAAAAGGTGCTGCATAGGGCAAGCTCGTATCTGCACTATTCACTCTGGTGACCGGAGCATCGAGATAGTCAAATGCATACTTCTGTATTTCATATGCTATCTCTGCTGACACTCCACCAAATGGCCAAGATTCATCAACTACGACAAGTCTGTTGGTCTTTTTGACTGAGGCTACAATAGTCTCATGATCCAATGGTCTGATAGTCCTCATATCTATCACCTCGGCGTTAATACCTTCTTTTTCCAATGCTTCAGATGCCTTTTTTGCAACCTCCATCATCTTGTTAAAAGATACAATGGTTACATCACTACCCTCCTTGCGGACGATCGCTTTTCCAATAGGTACAAGATACTCGCCTTCCGGGACTTCACCTTTGAATCCATACATGCTCTCAGATTCCATAAAACACACCGGATCATCGTCTCTAATGGCAGATTTTAACAATCCTTTGCTGTCCGCCGGATCAATAATAGATATCACTTTCAATCCGGGGCAATTGGCCATCCAACTCTCAAAGGTCTGACTGTGTTGTTGAGCCAGCTGACCTGCGGCTCCGGAGGGCCCTCTAAAAACTATCGGACAATTAAACTGTCCGGCAGACTGTGACAAGGTCTTGGCTGCATTGTTGATAATCTGATCAAAGGCCAGAATGGCAAAATTCCATGTCATAAACTCCACAATCGGACGTAAGCCATTCATAGCAGCTCCAACACCAATCCCAGCAAATCCCAACTCTGCAATCGGAGTATCAATGACGCGATCCGAACCAAACTCATCAAGCATTCCCTTACTCACCTTATAGGCTCCATTGTATTGAGCCACTTCTTCTCCCATTAGAAAGACATTGGGATCTCTTCTCATCTCTTCAATCATCGCCTCTCGCAATGCATCTCGAAGTGTTAGGATTCTGGACATATGGTTTTGATTTTGCGGTTACAAAAGTATAAATTATTGAATGGAAGCAGCCCAAACTATTTAGAGAATACTCCTCACAGATCTTCTTTGGCCTCAATCTCCGAATATCTCATCTAAATCCAAGCCTCCAAAGGTGCCTGAACTCATCATCAGAATCACGTCATAATCCGATTTTACACTCATCAGATAGTCCTTCAACTCCGATTGATCCCTATACACGTGTGTCCCTTCTCCAAAAGCCTCTTTGACCACATTCCTTTCAAGGGCAGGCATCTGCTTCATAGCCAATGCATGATTATCATAATAGATGACAGCTTGATCGGATCGAGACATAGTATCCTCGTAATGTGGTAAAAATTGAGCATTTAGACTGCTGTAAGTATGCAATTCATATACAGCCAATATTTTGGATTGCCTATGTCGGCTTCGAACTGCATGCACGGTCGCCCTAACCTTGGATGGTGCGTGTGCATAGTCCAGATAAACCACAGGCTCAGAGAATATTAGCTCTAAACGCTTGCCGACACCTTCAAAAGATGCTATTGCCGCAAAAAAGTCTCCCGCGTTTACTCCGACTTCTATACAAGCTAGGCGGGCAGCATTCATATTTGCCAGATTGTGATCTCCAAAAACTGCAATAGGATATTGCTTGCCATCCCAAACAACAGCCCCTGAATCATCAACTTTGAGATTGTCATAGGCAATACCAGTCCCTTGAGATACCTCTCTCATCAGATTGCCTAAATAAGGATCTCCTTCATACCAAATCACCTTGCCGCCTTCTCTAGTAGTCTGCTCAATAAGTTTTTCAAACTGCTCTATATAGTTCTCCACGGTAGGAAAAACATTCATGTGATCCCATTCGATACCACTGATCACCACAATATCACCATGATAATGCATCATTTTGGAAGTAGAATCGACCCTCGAACTCAAGTATTCATCTCCTTCTATAACCGCGATCGATGCACCCGATAAGGAAACCATTCTTTTAAAGCCCGCCAACATACCCCCGAGTACATAATCACTTTCTATTTGAAGATAATTTAAGACATGCATGATCATCGCTGTGATGGTACTCTTGCCGTGACTACCGGCCACTACAATCTTAGACCTAGCCTTGATGGTCTCACCGATAAATTCGGGAAAGGACATTATGGACAATCCCATATCCTGAGCGGCCAATAACTCGGGATTGTCTTTTTGTGCATGCATACCCAGGATAATGATATCTATATTGCTATCAATACGTTGAGGTGCCCAACCCATTTGATCAGGTAGAAGTCCAACAGCAGATAGGCGACTTCTGGCCGGATCATAGATTTCATCATCTGATCCTGTGATCTCATGCCCTTGTCCTTGTAACTCCAATGCAAGGTTGTGCATCACTTTGCCCCCTATTGCGATAAGGTGTATTCTCATATTTCTATTATGTTTATATAGTCCAAATATAGCTTCATCTCTATTGCAGAAACCACCTTGCAAAACTATTCATATTAAAACAAATCTTTATATAAATCTCATTTCGGGACGATTCTTGATACTAAGTAAAGTTTGAAGTCCGTTATACAAATCAATTAAAGTACTAAAGCGTACCTAAACAATGAAAACTAAAAGAAACAAAATTAGTGTTTGGATTTTTCTTTCGATGTCTGTAGTTCTTCTGTCATCTTGTAACAGAGGTACCGGATGTCCTTCCTCATTTGACATACAGCCCTTATTCTCTTTCTTTGGGTTCTAAACCAAAGGGTGATCATCAAGTTGCAATTATAGGCACCAATGATGGTTCCGATACGATATATGCTTCAAGATTTGGGACACATTATCACAGTACTCATGGTGCTTATCAAGAAAGTATGCATGTCTTCATTCGACAAGGTCTTGCGCACTTTATAGACCGTCATCCTACACGGCATACAATATCTATCTTAGAGATCGGCTTTGGAAGTGGTCTAAACACCCTACTCACACTATTGTATGATTTTGGTCAGCGACGCATAGAGTACCACGCGATTGAAGCATATCCTCTACCATGGAAGCTCATCAGCAAGATGAACTTTAATTATTCTGCAATGGATTTAAAGTGGATGAAATTGATACATCAAACTCCATGGAACATCAAAGTGGAATTGAATGATTCATTTGAGCTGATCAAAGAACAGAGCCTTTTTGAAGAAGCCCATTATCATCA
>JAJRXG010000236.1 GCA_024276375.1 Bacteroidota bacterium
AGGAGCCATCGGTCTGCGCTATGTATCCGGGGATATTGATTTTGAGAAACTCAATTATTCAGAAGTATTTGTCCGGCATTTCAAAAAACGTATAGGGAGTTTTGATAATTATATTGAGCGTCTCGAAAAACTGAGTAGCGTATTATTCTCCTTTACGTTTCTACTCTTTTTCATGTTTTTGTCCTTCGCTGTTTTCAATTTGGTCTATGTGTTATTAATGAAGATATTCGTCTTGTTCTTTCCAACCGCTCATTATTCCAACCAAATGGTGATCGGGTTGCTCAGCATCGTATATTATGGATTGGGACTATTGATGCTCATCGACTTCTTTACACTCGGGGCTTTTAAGAAGGTAAAAGACAAGTGGTTTTCTCGTACATTTTTTTGGATTTACAGGGTATATAGTACTATTTCTATATCTTTTGTTTACCGACCATTATTTTTAAACTTTATTGACAACAGATACACCCGCAATCTCTTTTTTCTCGCCATCCCTTATGGCCTCTTCATCTTGCTGGGTATCAGCAAGGTGACGCTTGAAAAAAATAACTATATCCCTGCGTTTCATCATCGCACGTCGTTTCGATCTTCGATCCAAGAAGCTTCTATCAATTGGAGATTTTATGATGATCTAAGGACACAACACAACAACACATTTGTGGATGGAGATATACTTCCTCCCAAGGCTAAGATCTATTTTGCCTCCTTGGATGAATACATCAGTACAGATGATGAACTGGAATTATTTTTAGAATTTCGTCACAACGACGATGAACATTTAGAACGAACTTTGGGATTTAAACCCTTTCGGGAAAAAGGTATCAGTCATAGAATCTTCTCTCCGAGTAACATTAAAGATCCACAATTAGAAAAAATAGACAGCCTCTATCTATTGGAAATCAATCTCATGAAAGATGTGATTCGACATCCCAATAAAATTATCCCGGCGAGTATAGAACAAAAATACGCAGAGAAGATAGAACTGTGGAAAAGTTATAAAAATGAAAATATTGGAAGGTTGAGAGTAGAGATGCAAACTACCTTTTATAAGGTAAAAAATAAATACATGAAAGACAAACTCAATAAGATTAAAACCGAAATAATCAATATGCATGTCTTTGAAATCGATGGTCGGCGATTGCCTTCACCTCAAGATACTTACTTTTATACCCATCCCAATATGCACGAAAAAGGCATCCTATGTTACATCCCATTGGACAGTCTCGCAACAGGAAGTCATCTACTTACGATCACCAAAACCCAAAACCTGTTATCTTGTGAAGGAAAATGTGATCCTGTAATCATCAATATTCCTTTTAGGAAAAAATAAAAATCCATTTTATATGACCAATACGCTCAAATTAGCCGGCATCCTCATACTCATTAGCCTCATTATGTCTATTGGGATCAATCTCATTGATAAAACGATCTTATTCAAAAGTTCCTTTATATTTGGCAGTTTGCTGATTTCCATTATCGTTCTAATCGTGGGTGGAAGAATGCTGCTTCGTGGGTCTGACACAGATATCCTCTCTTATGGCAAAGCCGTCAAAAAGCTTTTGATAGCGATGACGATTTCATATCTCGTAAGTATGGCAATTATGGTGATGATTTATCAAAATGATGGTGAAATGAAGAAGATCTTTCACGATTACTCGATAGAGGTGCAAGAAAAAGCTTTAAAAATGGGTTTGAATTTTGCGGGTGCAGATGATGTCCAAATAGAAAGTGAACTTGCCAAAATGCGAGAACAAAGAGCATCAGGAACAATACCCGCTCCGGTTTATCCATATACTTGGAGTGCTTTACCTACGAGTTCTTTGATGTCGTTAATCTTTGGATTTATTCTATCGCTGATAGCAGCGATCTTCGTCCGAGAAAAAGAAACGAGCTATTCCTAAAAATATGACTTGAGTTATAACTACTCAGCCGCCTCCATTTAGGTCATAAAAAGCACGAATGCTGAGTTGTTACTTGGTGTTTTCTTCTTGGTATATACCGACAAAGCGTTCGCCCGGTCTGGCATACCCTCGGTACATACCGGCAGAATTGAATGCCATGGCCACATTGCCGTCCTTGTCAACCGAAACAAGACCCCCGCTACCGCCCTTCTCTACTAGAGTCTTGTTGACAACATAATCCGTGGCCTCGGCAAGTGACTCCTTGAGGTACAACATTCGGGCATGGACATCATGAGCAACGGCATATCTGATAAAATACTCTCCATGTCCTGTACAACTTACACCACAAGTGGTATTGTCTGCATACGTTCCTGCACCAATGATCGGTACATCTCCAAATCGATTGTATCGCTTATTGGTCATACCGCCTGTTGAGGTGCCTGCTACAATATTGCCTTGCATATCCATAGCTACACATCCCACTGTACCGTGTTTTTTATCCAACGGGTCTTCAGGATGCTCCGACAACTCGGTTTTCTCATCATTGAGTATGCGCTGAAGACTCTTCCACCGCCGCTCGGTATAAAAGTACGAAGGTGGAACAATCTCCAATCCTACTTCTTGTGCAAACTGTTCCGCTCCACTGCTTGTCAACAACACATGTTCTGATTTTTCCATCACTGCCCTAGCTGCACTGATCGGATTTTTAACCGTATGCAAGCCTCCGACAGCACCGGCATTTTGATCGATGCCCTGCATGATGGATGCATCCATCTCGTTTGTTCCATCATGTGTAAACACAGCTCCTTTGCCTGCATTGAACAAGGGGGAGTTCTCCATATAATGTATCGTTTTCTCTACGGCATCAAGAGCGGATCCTCCATCTTTCAATATGGCTTCTCCCACATCAAGGGTTTCCATAAGTGCCTTGCGGTATGCCGCTTCCCGCTCGGGAGTCATATTTTTCTTCAGTATCGTACCCGCACCTCCATGGATCACTATGGCATATGCCGGGCGTTCTACCTTCTTTGTTACGGATGAAGACAAGTCCTCCGTCATCTTGCCCTGACATCCTAAAAGACTTAACAGTATGAGCATTGTGATGATTCTTATCATTGATTATTGATTATTGATTATTGATACAAATAGTCTTTTTAGCTCACTTTGGGGTCTTTAAGCTCAATAAATCTGTTTTCACAAAATGCTATTTCGTATAAACGAAAAAAAACTCATTTTTATCTCAAAAGCATCCTATCTGTGCCGTTACATTGATTTTAATGACCTTTGCCGCAGCAAGATATAACGACAATTTGCAAACAACCACAAGTCACACAAAAATCTTACTCGTCATCGGCGGCCCTACGGCGATCGGCAAAACGGATATCAGCATAAGACTAGCACGACACTTTGGGTGTTCTATAGTATCGGCAGACAGCCGTCAGTTTTATAGAGAAATGAATATCGGAACGGCTAAACCATCTAAATCAGAGATGCAAGACATACCGCACTACTTCATCGACCACTTGTCTGTACAGGATGCATACAGTGTAGGTGACTACCATCGAGAAGCGACGGCATTGTTAGAAAAAATATATACATCCAACACGATCGCTATCCTCACAGGTGGAACGGGTCTCTACATCCGAGCCGTCTGTGAAGGCCTCAATCATTTTCCCCCGGTAGATCGGCAGATACGTTCGGCTCTGCATGATTTGTGGCAAACCCAAGGGATTGCCCTTCTTCAAGAAGAATTGCGTAACACAGACCCGCAGTATTATGAATCCATAGACACTGACAATCCACATCGATTGATCCGAGCATTGTCTGTGATACGTAGTAGTGGAAAGCCTTTCTCCCACTTTTTGCATCAGCCAAAACCTCATCCAAACTTTGTCCCTATATATATTGCCTTGACGATGGACAGGGATCAGTTGTACGCTAGAATCAACAAGCGGGTCGATCATATGATCGCGAAAGGACTTCTCAATGAAGTAGAATCCCTACTTCCCTATCGAGGACATAACAGCCTTAACACTGTAGGATATACCGAATTATTTGAGCATTTGGATGGCCAATATTCTCTCCCGGAAGCCATTGACAAAATCAAACAACATACACGTAATTACGCCAAAAGACAAATGACATGGTTTCGCAATCAAGGACAATGGAATCAATTGCCAAACGATGATATAGAAAGGATTATCAATTTTTTGACAAAAAAAATCCACTCCCTGTCGGCGTAAAGTCTAAAGATTTTACTTAGAGTATAGTATTTTAGTGATATTTGGGCTTCAAGAATTTATTGAGTGTGATCAATTCAGTCATCATAGGTACCGGATCAGAGATTCCAAAGAAACACATGCCTAACAGTGCATTCTTGAACCATGTGTTTTACAACAAAAAGGGTGAAAAGATTGAAAAGCCCTCACATGAGATTATTGCAAAGCTGGAGCAAATATCCGGCATTAAAGGCCGTCGATATGTCAGCGATGACCGTGACACAGCTGATCTTGGCGTTGCAGCCGCCCGTAAAGCCATTGAAAACTCCGGCATCGGGGATGGCGATATAGACGGAATATTGGTAGCACACAATTTTGGGAATATTGCACCTGGAGAAACCCATGGCAATCTCTTGCCCAATCTCGCCGCGATTATTAAAAATCGTCTCGGCATCTCCAATTACAAATGCCCGGCTGTTGACGTTTTGTTTGGCTGTCCGGGATGGCTTGAAGCACTTATCATGGCACACCAATACATCAAGGCCGGAAGTGCTGACAACATACTTGTGGTCGGAGTAGAACTCATCTCGAGAGTTTTGGACTTCAATGATCTAGATTCCATGCTGTTTGGAGACGGCGCAGGTGCTGTAATACTTTCGCGAATAGAAGAACCCACAACGCGCGGTATTCTAGGTCATCAGACATTCAGTCATTGTAAAGAAGAAGTGCACTACTTGAAGATGGGCCCCAACACCGAAGAAGGCAAACAAGGCGTCCTCAGCCCTAAAATGAATGGTCGCAATGTGTTTAAATACGGGATGAACTACCTCCCGGAAGTCATTACCGATGCATTGAACAAGTCTAACATCTCCCTGCACGACATAGATAAAATGCTCTTCCATCAAGCCAATGAAAAGATGATCCGGCAAATATCCAGACAACTTTTGGATAAACATCATATCTCAACAGATTTAGAGAGACTCGTCCCATTTATGGTTCAAGAGACCGGCAACTCCTCCGTTGCAACCATACCTACAATGATGGATTTTATCTTGCACAATAGATTGGGTGATCATCATATCAACCCCGGAGATCATCTGGTGATGGCATCTGTTGGAGCTGGAATGCACTGCAATGCCCTAGTTTATAAAGCATAATCTAAGTATTCCATCTCTCGACTTCTTGCACCCCTCCTTCTCAGGATCGATTGAGCCAATATCCCATCCATATACCGATCAACGTCCAAGGCACAATCGCATCGATCAAATCAGGCAGTGAACTAACTTCAAACCATATATGATCCAAGTAATTAATCGTAAAATAGCCTATCAATCCAACTCCTAACGATGCCAATATTGATGAATACATAGTCAATTGAGCAAACTGCATCAGCAACCAAGACAAAATAAATACCGCCAAAAAATCTACTACAAATCCTCTGAGCATATTGCCACCCATAGAATACTCAAGTTGAGCATGATATTGTAGCGTTGCATATGGTTTTCCCTTGTATTGTTCGTACATCTTCTGTTGATCCGCACTCGTAGCACTGAGTGGTGCTCGAGGCAAAAAATACTCTCCCGGCTCTAGATTGGCCTGCTCAAAAGCTCCGAGCAATTCATCTTGTACCGGTGTGTAATCCATCTGATTTACATGAATGTTGAGTGGACCATAGGACAAAAATTGCCAAATAAATAAAATTAGAGCTCCGACAAGGCTAGCGATGAGTTTTTTAGTCATGATAAGTAATTATTGTGAAGTAGAAACCGATACAACGACTCCTAACTATGATTTCCTTGGATCACATAGAGTCGCTGTCGATATATACTCCCGGTGAAGTAATGCATGTATTTACTTTTGACATGGTGTACTTGACAATTCAGACGTACACCCATTCCTAATAAGATATTCATGCCTGTTGACGTATGCTCTTGCCTCAAGCATCCTATCTCACTGCTAAACCACAGTGGTTCTACCTCCCCAAGTAGTTAAAAAA
>JAJRXG010000237.1 GCA_024276375.1 Bacteroidota bacterium
ATGGCAATATAACGACACCACCTGATCGACAGACCTTCGGTGGAAGAATATTGTTGAAACACTTTGATTCTGTGTCTCTTTTCAAGGTTGATGATTTTCAGGAGCACGTAGATATTAAATGGTATAAAAAGAGGAATTAGTGAAAGCGAATAGATATTGAACCAATATTCATAGCTGTCGCCTCCATTGTATAGTATCAACCAGAAGATGTTAACAACCAGCTCTAAAATCCCTGGGAGAAGAATGCGTAAATCCCGTTTATCAACGCTAAAAATTGATATTTCCTTGACGTATAAATAAAACAACGGAAGAGAAAGAAACAAAAAGTTAAAGGGCAAATAGTCTATTTGTGGATACTGTTTGACCAAATTAAACATCTCTGCCACACCAATCGTTAGCTCAAGAGTAAAGGTCAATATATATAGGCCGAAATATAGATTGTAAATCTTTTTATTCAAAAGGAAAACTAGTATAAAAAATACACCAAAGAGGACTCCTTGAAACCAACCAATCGAATCAATAATCCCTATAATATTTTGCACTTCCAATATCGGCTACAATTACTTATGTTAGAAAGCGATAAGAACAACCGCTCCATCATGTCATGACAATATTACAAGAAAGATTGATGCTGACCAAAATAATCGCTATCCTGTGATACCAGTGTTGGTGACTGAGAATGGAAGAGTAATCTATGGCGGTCCTACTTACGTTGGTTCAAAGCAGTAGGATTGAGGTCTATCAAATCACTACTTTTAGCTCATCATCTTGACTGGACAATTTGTACAATGTGACTAGGGCGCTGATGATGATGATGTTCTTTATGATATATTGACCCAAAAGGGACAAACTTACAGGACTGCCGGTAAAAGATTGATCAGGAAAGAAAACAAGTGGCGCAAAAGTAAATACCATATGGATTAGCGTAATGACAATCACCGGCTTTCGGTAAATATTGAGTATGAGCAACAATCCCACACCAGTCTCCCAAATGGCCAGTAAGATTATTGATATATGAGCGGGAATCAAATGAAAACTCAGCATATCTATCGTGTTCTTAGCCAAGTCTTCTGCCGGACTGAGATGGGGAAAAAACTTCAATACTCCAAACCACATATACACGATTCCGATGCTGATGGCCAAACTGCGACTTATAAATACGCGATCTCTTTTACTCATTTTCTTTTTTTGAATTTACGATTGATATACTGTTTTTCGACGGAAGTTATATCCTAACTTATGAGAGTTGTATCTGATGTGGATGTGATTATGCGTCTGATGCCGGGTTTTTATGTGTTCAGTGTCTCAGATCATTGCCAATGATGATACATATCATAATTAGAACTGATGTGACCACCTACATTTATATTCTGTAAGGGATTTAATTGCCAGCAACATGCACTTGTTCAACATCCAAAAGTAGGAGATATTATGGTCGAAAGAAGTAAAACATTGTCGGATTGTGATTATGATTGTCATTCCTGTACCTCCAATCACAATCCGTTGCTACGAGGTTTGGATTTGGCATCGAGAGAAGCATTGGATTTGGAGCGAACCAAAATCAAGTACCATAAAGGTGAGTTTGTTTTTAAGCAAGGAGCTTTCCCCTCTGGTCTATTCTGTCTGAGCAAAGGCCAAGTCATGATCTCGCGTACCGACGATTACGGCAATTCCATCATTACCAATCTGCACAAAGAGGTAACTTTTCTCGGTATTGCGGATTATGTTTCAGAATTGCCTTATCAGAGCACCGCTCTGTGTTTGTCGGATTGTGAAATTTGTATGATTAAAGAAGATAGAATCAAGAAATTCTTAATTGAAAACGGCACTTTTGCCCGGCGTGTGATGCGGACAATCGCCAGAGATTATCATCAGGCCAATAGTCGTATGCTGGCAGTAACCAAAAAGCATATGAGTGCTCGAATCGCAGATGCCCTCTTGGAATTATATGAAGTATTTGGTGTGAATAAGATGGGAGACTTAGATGTGTATTTGAAAAGAGACGAGCTCGCTGTATTGAGCAATATGAGTATGGCCAATGTGATTAGACAATTGTCCTCATTTCAAAAATCAGGATTGATTTCAATCTCCGGTAAGAAGATAGAGATTACAGATATGGAGCGATTGCGTCGGGAGAGTGATGTTGTGTAAATCCTAGCCAACCAAAGATGCTATATATCATGTTTTAGTATCGCATAAGCAATGCATTTTAACTTTGAAATCAATTTAACTTTGTCCCATTAATCGATGTACAGTTTTATATATTAGGATTAACTGTTATTTGTAATAGCCTGAATATTAATAATATACCTATGAACCTAAAATTTCTGCTGAGTGGATTCCTTCTAGTGGTGTTGATCGCCGCATGTGCCGAAGATGAAGCCGAGTCATCTCTGGATGTACGCTTAAAGCAAACGATCGCAAGTCTGTCCAAATCAGGAGAGTTGTCCTACTTTATTATGCCGGACAGTGATGATTATGAGGCGCTTCCCAATCAGGATCCCCATAATCCTATCACCAAGGCCAAAGTAGAGTTGGGTAAGGCGCTGTTTTTTGAGACAGGATTGGCTCAGAACCCGAAGTTGGCAGCGTGTTATGAGACGTACTCTTGTTCGAGTTGTCATGTTCCGTCTAGGGGATTTCTCCCCGGTCGCATGCAAGGTATCGCTGATGGGGGAGAGGGGTTTGGTGACTTTGGAAGTACCCGAAAGATTGTTGAGGGATATAGAGAGGAGGATTTAGATGCTCAAGGTACGCGTCCTCTTACCGTTATGAATGTCACATATGTGACCAATACCTTGTGGGGTGGAGTTTTTGGTGCCGATGATAAAAATATTGGTACTGAAGATCAGTGGATTGGTCTTGCGGAAGTCAATCACACGGGTTTTGTGGGATTAGAAGCCCAGAATATTGAAGGGTTTGACTTGCACAGATTGGAGATCAATGACCGGGTACTAAATGATTTTAATTATAAAAATCTCTTTACCATGGCCTTCTTTGATCGTCCGAGGCAAGATCGCTACAATCCTGAGACAGCAAGTTTTGCCATGGGTGCGTATCTACGGACGATCTTGACAAATCAAGCTCCCTTTCAGGACTACCTAAAGGGTGATTCGAAGGCATTGACAGTAAACCAAAAGCAAGGCGCTCTTCTGTTTTTTGGAAAAGCCGGTTGTATCACTTGTCACAATAGTCCTTCTTTTTCTGCCATGGAGTTCTATGCTATCGGTACTAAGGATATGTACGAAATGGGTGGACTCAATACGGCTGTGGATGACGAACGAAATTTTGGTCGAGGGGGATTTACATTACGAGAGGAGGATATGTTTAAGTTTAAAGTGCCTCAACTTTATAATTTGAAAGCTTATGTGACTTTTTTTCATGGCAGTAGCAAGAATACTATAGAAGAAGTTGTTGATTTCAAACTTAAAGCTCGTTCGGAAAATCCTTTGGTAAGTGATGATAAAATAGCATTGATTCCTCGAGATTTAACACCCTTAGAAAAATCCCAGTTGATTGATTTTCTGACCAATGCTCTATATGATGACAATATGGATCGATATGCTCCTACTTCTCTACCGTCTGGATTGTGCTTCCCCAACAATGACGCATTGTCCCGAGAAGATATTGGATGTGATTGATGGACTAGTGTTGTGAGCGCTTTTGTTCTGAATGACCCTAAGACATACGTATTGAAAGAACTATGTCTTGTGACGTGATATAAAGGAGGAGACCCAATTCCGGTGGTATGGGTCTTAGCGTTTTGACACCTGTGATTTCTCATTGTGTCTTGACGCTCGACTGTGTTGTGTCATCTCGTATTAGTCATTTCATTGTTTGAATGCTATTTAATATCGCTATTAATTAACTGTTATGAACGACAATCATACATTTCATATCCCGGTGATGGGTATCGGTTATACCATTGATACCCCTTTAAAAGTTGCTCCTTATGGTATAGATTCGGTTATCTCCTTGGTAGATGATATTTTGCTCGAGCGCTTGAGAAAGATGTATTGTCATCAGAATAATCTGACCTATACGGAAATTACAGACAAGGAGGAAGACTATAGAGCCAAACGTATCACAGCATATCTCAACTTGATGCTTCAACTCACAACACAGAGATGGGAGCAAATCAAAGAAAGTGTATGGGGTGATCAGAAGGAGATCAAGAGATATCTGAGTTTTCTTGAGCACGGTCAGGACTTGATTACAACGCTAGAATCAATGAATTTAAACGACAAGGCCGCCGTTCAAGAATGGGTCGATAAGCATATTTCTATGGGAAGTATCGACGTCAATATCATGACCAAAGTGGATAAGATAAACTATCGAGATGACGTCGCCTTGCCATCTGAATACAATGATGCTCATGCGGCTTTGCGAGGCTTTGCGCTAAGTGATTTGGACGGTGCCGTCATCCTGTCCGCTGGCATAAATCCCAGGCTGTACTCATACATCGAAATGTTTGATGACTTTTATCCCGACCAAAGTGGATATATAAAGAAGCGCATTATTTTGAAAGTGAGTGATTACCGATCGGCATTTATTCAAGGAAGGTTTTTGGCCAAAAAGGGAATTTGGGTTTCCGAATATAGAATTGAATCCGGATTGAATTGCGGGGGACATGCTTTTGCGACGGATGGTTTTCTTCTCGGCCCTGTAATGGCAGAGTTTAAGGAAAATAGGAAGTTGCTAACCGAGTCATTGTATGAGATACTGGTCAAATCCTTATCTGCTAAGAATCGCATTCTTCCTACGTCTCCATTGACTGTCGAGATTACAGCACAGGGAGGAGTTGGTACAGTAGAGGAACATCAGTTCATGTTAGAAACTTTCGGTTTGAATTCCGTCGGTTGGGGTACGCCATTTTTGCTGGTTCCGGAAGTAACTTGTGTTGATGAGAAAACCTTACATCAACTTGTTCAAGCCAAAGAAGATGACTTGTACTTGAGTGATATTTCTCCATTGGGAATCCCATTCAATAGTCTAAGAGGCAATACAAAGGATATAGAGAAACAAAGATTGATCGATAAAGGCAGACCCGGTAGTGCTTGTCCCAAAAAGTTTGTTTCCCTCAACAACGAATTTGACGGCAAGGCCATCTGTACGGCTTCACGGCAATATCAACACCTTAAACTATCAGAATTGGACAAAAAAGAGCTTTCTCCGGAGGCGTATCAATCACAATACGAGCGTATCGTAGCCAAAGCATGTATCTGTGTTGGTTTGGGTAGTTCTGCATTGTTATCACATCAACTCGATACCAAAATCGAAGGAGCAGGGGTTTCTATTTGCCCTGGCCCCAATCTAGCGTATTTCTCACGCGTGTTGACGCTCGAAGAGATGATAGATCATATCTATGGCAGGACAAACGTCATCTCCCGTACCGATCGACCCCAGATGTTTATCAAAGAACTGACCCTTTATTTGGATTATCTTGAAAATAAAATTTCATCTCTCCAAGAACCTGTCTCCAATAAGGATCAAAAATATGTTGAAACTTTTGCCGGCAACCTCGACTGTGGTATCTCCTTTTACAGATCCTTGATATCGGATACACACATAGATATGGAGAGCCGTTTTAAGGGATTTGTATCTGCACTGGATGAACAGGAGAATAGGTTGCAATGTCTTCAGATGAAGATAGAAGAGCAAGGAGCACTAGCTTGCATATAGGATCTACGTATCCTGCCATTCATGAACGAGCCAACTTGTCCGTCACAGCTACCCAAAGATTGCGTTTCATTTGGTCGTTGAATGAGGCCTGTGGTGTTCAAACATGTTGGACAAGGGTTGTGTCATAAGCTGTAATTATCAGTAAACCTATTTGGTCTAAAGTATCTCTGGTGCAAAAAATATAAATGACACTATACGTAGTACGACTTCCTCAAAGGCAATGATCTATACGGTAATTATTCATAACACTCCGATGCTGACCATTTTCATAAAATGAATTATTTTGGATAAAATTATATTTTTCACGAGTCAGTAGTCCCAGCGTATCAGATAAATCCGAAAAGTATATAGATAGCCAAAGGAATATTCGATTTTGTAACATTTTGATTTGGACTCCATCTTGTGTTATCACAATAATTCGGATCTTAGGCGAACCAAAAAGAAATTTAATGAGCACAGAGCACTTTGATGTGATTATAATCGGCGCCGGTATTTCGGGTATCAGTGCAGCATACTATTTGCAACGCGATTGCCCCACCAAATCCTATGCTATTATAGAGGGGAGAGACAATATCGGAGGCACTTGGGACTTGTTCAAATATCCGGGCATACGTTCAGATTCGGACATGTACACGCTAGGCTTCGCATTTCGTCCCTGGACAAATCCCAAGGCTATTGCTGATGGACCTTCTATTATGCGTTATTTGAAGGAGACAGTGGAAGAAACAGGCATAGAGGAGCACATCCTATTTGGCCGTAAAGTTGTAAAGGCCGAATGGTCAAGTGATACGCAAAATTGGACATTGGAGGTAATCGTAAATGCAAAAGGGCAAATAGAAAAATATACCTGCAACTTCCTATCCATGTGTAGCGGGTATTACAATTATGAACATGGATATACACCGGAGTTTGAGGGTATGGATACCTTTAAGGGAGTCGTCATTCATCCCCAGCAATGGAATCCCGATTTAGATTATAATAATAAAAAAATACTTGTCATAGGGAGTGGCGCAACAGCAGTTACCCTTATCCCCGAGTTGGCCAGAGAAGCAGCCCATGTCACCATGCTACAGCGATCACCAACATATATGCTATCCGGACCGGATCAAGATCGCATCTCCAACTGGATGAACAGATATCTCCCGGGCAAAATAGCTTATGCTATATCTCGTTGGCGAAAGATTAAATTCCAAAGAGTTACTTACGATCTTGCTCGTAAGTACCCCAATTTTTTTAAGAAGTTATTGATCAATCGAGTCAAAAAAGAATTGGGCAAAAATTATAATATCAACAAACATTTTACACCGAGATACAATCCATGGGATCAACGTATCTGCCTTGTTCCCAATGGTGATTTGTTTGCCGCGATCCGATCAGGCAAGGCGTCAGTGATCACCGAGCATATCGATCGCTTTGTCCCGGAGGGAGTTCTCTTAGTATCCGGTGATACTTTAGACGCTGATATTATCGTAACAGCTACGGGATTGGATCTTAAATTTGGTGGCGGGATAGAACTCGTTGTTGATCAAAAAAAGGTGCACCTTGGGGATACAGTTGTGTATAAAGGTATGATGTATAGCGATATTCCCAATTTGTCACTTGCTTTTGGTTATACCAACGCTTCATGGACATTGAAGTGTGATTTGACCAATCAATATGTCTGCCGCCTGATCAATCATATGGATCAACATGGGTATCGACAGTGTTGTCCGAGGATCCAAGATAAGGACATGGAGTTGGTTCCATTTTTAGATTTTACTTCGGGATATATCCAACGGTATATCGATCAGCTGCCCAAAGCAGGAACACAACCTCCCTGGAGACTCAAGCAAGACTACTATTACGATCGCAAGGTGATACAGAAAGGAAGGATAGAAGACGGTGTCATGGAATTTCGCTAAGTGGTTGAGATGAACATTTTTACTGATCCACTTAGGGCGCATAGCACTACTTAGATTTTCTCTGCATTCTCAGTGTACCTTAGTAATCTTAGTGGTTTGTCTGTTTAGGTATGCAACTCGGGAGATGAACATTTTTCCTGAACCACTTAGGACACATAGCACCACTTAGATTTTCTCCGCATTCTTAGTGAACCTTAGTGATCTTAGTGGTCAAGCCAAGCATATTGTAGTGATTAAGGGCTTTCCGGAACTATAAATATCAATGCATGTCTGGCGTAAGCAGCCATACTCATGAACACCGACAAGACAAGAAATATGAGGCCATTAAAATGACTCCCATACCACTTACTATACTTATCCCTATATTTGGCAGTGACAACTCAGGGTGAATGTTTTTAAGATAAAAGATTGTAATATTATAATTAGGCTCGGCTTATTGAGAATAACATCGTTATTGACAATAAAGTAGCCGAAGCAGATCGAAAAAAGGACATTTTTTAACCTAAATCGACGCGATCTGAGTTGTCACATATTATAGATAGGAGTTGGGTTGTCAAGCTATCCGCTACTATATGTTGAGATAACAAGATATTACTAATACATTCTCCGTGCCATTAAAAAAACTACTTCGATTACAATTGCTCTATTACATCCTCGGTATGGTATTTAATGCCGTGAGCTTTTATCTCATTTCCAGAGGGGAGCAAGCATTGACACCTAATGACCCCGCATTTGGCAGCTTAGGCATGACAATTTATGCCGTTTTTTTGATACCCGGTTTTCTGAACAGAATTGTTTTTTACAGAATATTGATGGTTGTCGCTATCATTCTTTTAGGCTATGGCGGCGTATTGAATCATTTAAATTTTATCAGGGATATGCCTGAATTATACCATTCTTTCTCTGCGGCTATCATCGGGGTGAGCATAAATGTTTTTGGTTTGATTTTAAATGTTATTGCTGCGTCGGGAAAATTTAAACGAAGTTGAAAAATATATTTTACCTATCTGCCATACACCAATATTTCACCCAATGCCGAGATTAAATCAATACGACACCATTGTAGTTGGAGTTGGCGGTATGGGGAGTTCTACTTGCTATCAATTGGCTAAGCAGGGCTTTCGGGTACTCGGTCTGGAGCAATTTGATATTCCTCATACCAAGGGATCTTCCCATGGATACACCCGCATTATTCGGCTGGCTTATTACGAGGATATCGCTTATGTACCTTTGTTGCGACAAGCCTATCATTTGTGGAATGAACTTGAAGAGTTATACGGACACCAAATCTTTTATAAGACCGGTTCGGTTGATATTGGCACTACTGATTCTTTAGTTTTTTCCGGGTCATATGATTCTTGCTTAAAACATGATATCCCCCATGAAGTGCTTACCGGAAGCGAACTAAACTATCGGTTTCCGGGCTATGCTGTGCCAGAAGACTTCCGTGCGTTATATCAACCAGACGGTGGTTTTCTTTTACCCCAGAGCGCAACTGTTGCTTTTGTGGAGGCTGCGCAGCAATTCGGTGCAGATATTCGTGCAAGGGAAAAGTTGTTGGACTGGACGGCCACAAATAATGGTGTGCGAGTGACGACCAATAAGGCGGTTTATGAAGCCGATTCACTAGTTTTTACAGGTGGTGCTTGGAATCAATCTTTGTTGCCAACATTGGCAGGTTTGGCTATTCCTGAACGACAAGTATTGGCATGGCTGCAGCCAAAGCAGCCCGGCTTATTTACACCCCAATATTTTCCGGTTTTTAATATACAACTTGAAGCCGAGCGCTATTATGGCTTTCCGGTTTTTGGTATTCCGGGATTTAAATTTGGAAAATATCATCACTTGAGAGAATCCGGCACACCGGAATCCTTTGATTGGGAACCATCTTTAGATGATGAGAAAATCCTGCGTGCTTTTGCGGCTAAAATATTTCCCAAAGGCAATGGAGCAACAATGAGCCTCAAAACCTGTATGTTTACCAATTCACCCGATGAGCATTTTATCATAGATTTGCATCCCGATTTTCCACAGGTGTCTTTTGCCGCCGGTTTTTCCGGTCACGGCTACAAATTCGCAAGTGTTATCGGCAAAATTATGGCAGATTTGGCAACAAAACGTCAAACAGAATTGTCAATAGAACTTTTTCGCTTAGGTCGTTTTACTAAGAAAAATTAAAATTATGAATTATTTGCAAACGATTTTCTTCCTTCTTTTTTCTTTTTGTTTTGAGTATTCTATTGTTATTGCTCATACCATTGAACCGAGAGAGGAAGTTATCTCCCAAGTGCTCCAGCTTGGCATTGCTCCTCCTACTCATGCACCCGTAAGGGGAACAGAAAGTGAAGGGCCATTCTCCGGTTTAGTCATCAAAGATGCTTTTTTGTTGGATGGTACAGGCGCACCCGTACAGGGGCCTGTCAACATTATAATCGAAAAAGATAAAATTGTAAGTATTACCGGTTCCGGTACCGGAAGTCTTTCCGGCAAGGCAGAGAAATATGGCGCTGATACTAAAATAATTGATGCTAAAGGAAAATATGTATTGCCCGGATTCATTGATGCACATACCCATCTGGGAACTCCGACTCATGGCATTACAGGCTCCTTAACCCACCCCGAATATGTGCTAAAACTTTGGCTGGCTCACGGCATCACGACTGTACGGGAAGTAGGTGCTTTGATGGGATTAAATTGGACTTTGGAGCATAAAAGGAGAAGCGAAAAAGGAGAAATTGCTGCTCCGCGAATGGTGGTACACGCCATGTTTCCGGAAAAAATGGAATCCCAAGAAGCTGCGCGTAAGTGGATTCGCGCTGTTCACAAAAAGGGGGCAGATGGCATTAAATTTATTGGGACTTCTCCCACGGTAATAGAGGCGGCACTAAAAGAAGTACAATTGCTGGATATGAAAACTGCTTATCACCATTCGCAGGTTTCAGTCACCCGGATTAACGTATTGACAAGTGCCCGTTGAGGTTTAAGTAGTATGGAACATTGGTATGGCTTGCCCGAAGCTATGTTTGAAAACCAACGCTTTCAAAACTACCCCTTAGACTATAATTATAATAATGAACAAGACCGCTTCGGGCAGACAGGTAGATTGTGGTTGCAGGCAGCGGCACCAAAATCGCAGAAATGGAATGAAACAATTGAAGAATTAATTCAACTTGATTTTACGATTGACCCTACCTTCACTATCTATGAATCCAATCGGGATTTAATGAGAGCACGCCAAGCAGAGTGGCATGAGGACTATACTATGCCATACATGATGAGGGCTTTTCAACCTAACCAAAAAATTCATGGTTCTTATCATTTTAATTGAACGACCGCCGACGAAATTGCCTGGAAGAAGAATTATAAACGGTGGATGACTTTCGTCAATGATTACAAAAATGCCGGTGGCCGAGTTACTGTGGGCTCGGATGCCGGTTTTATCTACAAAATATATGGCTTTGCTTACATTCGAGAGTTGGAATTATTGCAGGAGGCAGGTTTTCATCCCTTGGAAGTGCTACAATCGGCCACACTCTATGGGGCACAATTATTGGGATTGGATGCTGTAACCGGTACCATCGAATTGGGTAAAAAGGCGGATTTGGTCATTGTTGATAAAAATCCTTTATCTAATTTTAAAATCCTTTATGGAACCGGACATTTTCGGGTCAATCGGAAGACGGGCAAAATGGAACGCAGCAAGGGCATTCTCTATACTATAAAAGATGAAATTATTTTTGACGCAAAACAACTACGGAGGATGTGAGGACAATGGTGGCAGAGCAAAAGGCAAAGGAAGCAGAAGGGCAATAATATGTCATTGAGAAAAATTGATGGCAATTTGTAGAAAGTATATTGACTCTGGCGATCGATACTATTGGGAAGATATTTGTTGACCAATGAATATCCCAATAGATATATCGTTTCTTCAGATTTGGGCTAGATATGTGGCCAAAACCTTGTATTCCTTCTCTGGTTCGCTGCTAATGCCGGACAGTTATTGTCTAAAGGTGAAGGTCTCTCACCTCTCAACGACTCCTCCATAAAAAAACATCGTTTTGTCCAAATCCAGAAAGAAGACGTCCTATTACAGCAACAGTACTTAGATAGCCTAGTAGATATTTGTGGTATTGTATCGAGCATTTAGGTTGTATTAATGTATGAAAATTATAATATTATGAAAGCATGTATTGTTGGAGTTGTCGTCGTATTAATGGTGTTGATAGTTACAGATAGGGTTTTTAGTCAAAACCAAATGGAAATAGAAGGTTCCATCATTATCAGTGACAACGGAAGCGATATGCCCCAAGAAGGTATGATTCGATGGAATAAGGCGACGGAGCAGTTTGAAGGCTATAATGGGTCAAAGTGGGTCGTTTTTTCTACCCAAGGATCTCTATGGGGAGCTGTTCCTGCCAATGAAGAGAATGCCATTATCTCTCCCAATATCAATTATAATGTCAACAACATAGAAGCAGGAGCGTCGGTTGCAATATATGGAGATTGGATGATGGTGCGTGTACCGGGTGCCGATACCATAGGCGGTGTGGCGGTATATCGCAATTTAGCAGGAAAACCTTTGGAAGTTGGGATACTTTATCCTAATCCACGACCCCCTAGTAACCTTTCTGATCCAAGGTTTGGAAGTGCCATAGACTTAGATGGGGACTACATGGTAGTAGGGGCTCCTGGAGCTAATATGGCTTATATTTTTTATAACGATAATGCCACTTGGATCCAGCAGGCGATTTTAGATCCAGGAGTATCGTTTGACGATTTTGATGCTTATGGTTCATCGGTTGCCATAGCGGGCAATTTAGCCTTTGTGTCCGTTCAGTTTTTGGGGATGGACAAAGGGCGCATTTATATTTTTGAGAGAGTAAATACGACTTGGACATTCCTCCAATATATAGAAGATACCAGTGGGACAAGTATGGATGATTTTGGTTCTGACATTGATGCCCAGGGAAATCTTTTGGTGGTTGGAGCATCACAGAAAGGAACGAATGGGGAGGTGCTTATTTATGCACCACAGCTGTTTAATGTTTGGGGATTGGAGTTGACGCTCAAGGACAGCTCTTCTTCAGCTTTTAATTCAAGCTTTGGAAGTTCCGTCTCCATATCCGGCAATACTATTGTCATTGGAGCTCCTTTAGATAATGTGAGTAGAGGGAAGGTTCATGTATTTAGAAATTCATTTTTTACTTGGAACCTACTTCAAGAACTCACCCTTGAAAATCCGGAAAATGGAGATAATTTTGGTAAGGAAGTTGCTAATTACAATGACTACATAGTCTGTGGTACATCTGGAAGAACAGTTGATAATGGAACGGTTTATGTGTTTCATCAAGCCAACAATATGTTTCAACAGCAGAGCATTCTTACTTCGTCAGAGTATGTTGGACTTTCTGAGTTATTTGGTTTTTCATTAACGATTCACTCCGGCAATATAGTCGTAGGCGCACCAAATTTTAACCACTCTGGGCTGATAAGTGCAGGTAAAGCGTATTTGTTTCGGAAGTAAGGTAGCTCGCTTCCATATTTAAGCGACGCAACATCAAAGAATACCATATAGCAAGATATATTGTATCTTGGATTCTATATGCGTCACTTACTAAGTCATTTTATATATGCACTGCAATTGAGTATCGGTGTGTGCTCGGCTCAAGAGATTGCGTCAGTGGGTCATTATCCTGTCCGGGAGACGGGGCTTCCCCTGATACGCAATTATGTACCGAGTGAATTTGGGGGCTATGGTGCTACGTGGTCTATTGTACAAGATAGCATGGGTCGTTTCTACGTCGGCAATGGTATGGGAGTATCCATTTATGATGGAGTAAGTTGGGATGTTGTCGGATTGCCCAATTTGGGAAGTGTGTTGGCACTGGCGATAGATACTAGCGGGAAGATATTTGTTGGGGGGACAAATGAATTGGGCTATTTGCAAGTTGATTCGTTGGGGCAGATGGAATTTGTATCATTGAAACCTCTATTGCAGAAAAAATTTGAAGGCTTAGACAATATTCGCAAGATATTTGTCACGCCGACAGGGGTGATTTTTGCTTCTCAGTCTTCAGTTTTTCGATGGGATGGCCAAGAGTTTTATGTATGGGAGATTCAAGAAAAATCTAAGTCATTCTATGCCAATGATGATGTTTATCTCAAGGCGCAAAGGCAAGGATTAATGAAGCTGTCAGGTGATCGGTTTGAATTGGTCAGCAGTGGCAACCAGTTTAAAGATCAAACTATAACAGCTATAACATCCTTAGATGATGATCAAGTAATAGTTGCTACCACCGATAGATTGTATTTTTATGATGGTTATTCGTTTGAGTTATGGGATGTTGACGCACGGGATTTCTTTAATGAAAATCTCATCTATTCTTTAAAAACTTTGTCCAATGGTGATTTGGCCATTGGATCCTACTACAAGGGATTGTTGATTATAGATAGCAAGGGCAGGAGCAAGCTGTTACTTGACAAAGAAAGTGATCTCCAGAGCAATCAGGTTACCGGTTTGTTTGTGGATCGTGACGGCATGCTGTGGGTCAACCTCTATTATGGAGTCTCTAAAATAGAATATCCGTCACCATTTTCTTTTTTCGGAGAGTCCAGTGATGCCCCAAGCTTTGTTGAGGATGTTGTAAGGTATCGAGATAAACTCTATATAGCGAGTTCTGAAGGCTTATACTATATTGATGCAGATGGAACAGGCCTCCGCAGGAAGATCAAAAAAGTCGAGGAAGACTTTGGAGCTATCAAAGCAGTAACACTCTTTCGAGAATTCTTTTTAGTAGCCACCAGCAGTGGTATTTTTCAAATCAATAGCACTGGATCAGTGCGCAAAATACTTGATGATAAAATACAATCTTTACTCATATCCAAGATCGATTCTAATCGATTGTTTGTCGGTTTATATCCTGGTCTTACATCCCTTTATTATCAAAATGGCCTGTGGAAGAAAGAATTAGATGTTGAAAATATGAGTTTCAGGACTGTCAGGATGACGGAGGATATCAATGGATCCTTATGGTTGTCAATCAATAAGAACGAAGTAGCAAGAGTTGATTTCAACGTGGAGAAAGGGCGCATGATAAATGAGAACCCTAGTGTAAGATTGTTCTCCCAAGAAGATGGATTGTCAACCAACAAAGCCATTGTTTTTTTAGTCGATAGTGTGATTTATGTACGTTCGGGATATGAAGTTCATCGATTCGATAGAACTATCCAACACTTTGACCTTGATTCCTCCTTCTTTGAGCGATTGGGTGCAGCATCCGATGGTGATTACAAAGTAAATGGAGATGACCATCTAGGCAATATTTGGTTTCTTGAATACAAGGAGCATCATCGCATCGAGCAGTTTGTGGCAAGACGAAAAACAAATAATGATTTTTCTCTTGATACTCTGTGGGAAAGGAGAATGATAGATTTGCGTGGATTCAAACCCTTTCCAGATCCCATGGGCCATTCCGTTTGGTATCGTGGGAATACAGGGCTGGTAAGACATGACCTTAACCCGCGGATGCGCACTCCGGATTTGCCTTACAAGGCTTTGATATCCCGAGTGATATGCAATTCCGATTCTCTCCTCTTTGGAGGGTATGGGACTTCACCGCATCCTAGACTGACATATCGCAACAATACTTTTAGATTTATTGTAGGCAGTACGAGCTACTACCATGAGGAAGACAATACATATCAGTTCTACCTTGAGGGATTTGATGCCGGTTGGTCAGATTGGACATATGAGACCACGAAGGATTATACCAATCTCTCCAATGGCGACTATTGTTTTCATGTTCGTTCTAAGAACCTCTTTGGTGTCATAGGCGATGAAGACCAATTTTGTTTCTCCATTTCACCTCCGTGGTACTTGTCTTGGTGGATGTATCTGTTGTACATTGCCGGTGGTGTGCTTTCTCTTGTATATTTGGTAAAATGGAGATCTAAGGAACTGCGAAAGAGGAATATTGCACTAGAAGCAATAGTGGTTGATAGAACTGATGAGTTGAACGCCAAGAATGCGTTACTGAAAAGTCAAACGAAAAAACTCGTACAACTGAGTGAATCCAAGACCCGATTGTACAATAATATTGCTCATGAATTTAGAACACCACTTACTGTGATCCAGGGAATGGCCGATGCGCTCAGAAATGATATTGTATCCGACCATAGAATTGAGTCAGAGAAGTCTATAGCTATGATTGAACGCAATGGACAAAAACTCTTGAGATTGGTGAATGAGATGCTGGATTTAGCTAAATTGGAAAGCGGCAAGTTGAAATTGGAATTGTATCAGGCGGATGTAATCCCATTTGTTAAATATTTATGTGAGAGTTTTCAATCACTTGGGGAGAAAAAAAACATCGTTATTTCTGTACACTCAGAGGTGGAATCCTTATTTATGGATTTTGATTCAGAGAAAATCAGTACGATCCTTTCCAACTTGCTCTCTAATGCTGTAAAATTTACCGAACCCGAAGGAGATATAGATGTAACCATATCTCAAGAAAAATTAAATGGTGTAGAGACTTTCTGTGTTGCGATACGGGATTCCGGGAAGGGGATAGATAGGGAGGAGTTGACTGCTATTTTTGATAGATTTTATCAGAGTGAAGTATCGCTAAATAGAGTACAGATGGGTACAGGTATTGGATTGGCGCTATCTAAAGAATTAGTTGATTTGATGGGAGGGGATATTGTTGTTCAAAGTGAAATAGGACAAGGAAGTACCTTTACAATGCAGATTCCTATTTATCGTCAAGCTCCATTATCGATGTCTATGAATAACCCCATTGAGAAAGGGTATATTGATGTGAGTATAACGCCATCTTCTGATGATCAGATTAATGATCCATCGGATCTGTCTATTGTACTAATCATTGAAGACAACGCTGACGTTGCACACTATCTTAAGATATGTTTAGAAGGGAAGTATCAAATATTGAATGCTATTGACGGGAAGGAGGGAATTGAGGTTGCATTTGAACGAATCCCTGATATAATAATATCGGATGTAATGATGCCCAATATGGATGGTTATCAAGTATGTGAGGCTCTTAAGTCCGATTCACGAACTGATCATATACCGATTATATTGTTAACAGCCAAAGCAGGGATTGAAGATCGTTTAACTGGACTCTCCTCGGGTGCTGATGCATATCTGGCAAAACCATTCTTAAAAGAAGAACTTCTTACTCGTTTGGATCAGTTGACATTTCATAGAAAGAAGCTCATTGAGAAGCTCTCCAAACAACCTTATAGACACTTGCTTGAGCAGCGGACAACTACAACAGAGAGCACATTTGTGAAATCTTGCGTAGAAATAATCCATCGAGAAATGAATACCCAATCATTTGATTCTACGCAGCTAGCCCAATATCTGTTTATGAGTGAGTCTCAGGTATATCGAAAATTGAAAGCCGTAACCGGAAAATCGGTCGCATTGTTTATCCGTTCCGTACGCCTTCAGAAAGGCCATGAGTTGCTGCAAACAACGAGTAAAACTGTTGCAGAAGTGGCCTATGAAGTAGGATTTAATAATCCGTCGTGGTTTAGCAAAACATTTAAAGAAGAATTTGGATTGCTGCCAAGTGCTCTATTTTCGTAGTGTCTCGGGGAAACACTAAACCATTGCAACTACTCCGTTCTACACTTCTGATGACGTTATATTCTACACTATATTCAGTAGAAGTACTATACTCATCTCTAAATAGCAATAGACCGTCAATATCTGGTAATCGGTGTGATTTGCACCAAGGTAAACCCTTTTCAACAGTGATCTATGCCTTTTGATCAATTGGCATTTTTACGTTTAGATTGGCTCGATTAATCTGCACAATGCATAAATACTACTAGAATGTGACCAATTAGTGATAGCCTCCTTTTTTGATATTACCTATCCTTGTGTCGAGTGTTTTTTAATGACTAATAGCAAACAAGAATGATGCCTTATACATTAGCCATATGCGTAATTTGTAGCCTGTTACTGGGGTCTTGTGCACAACGAGAAACGGAGTTGATGGATATCTATCGGCCCTCATCGATGTGTGCGCCTCAATTGGTCGATACGACATGGTATAACACGGATCAAGTAGCACCTTTGTTTGATGGTCTAGACGTGCTACATTATCCGATAACTACGAGTAGTAATCTGGCTCAGAGATATTTTAACCAAGGGCTTGTTTTAGCGTATGGTTTTAATCATGCTGAAGCGGCTCGATCCTTCTACTATGTCACCCAACTGGATCCCAATTGTGCGATGGGGTATTGGGGATTTGCCTATGTCCTTGGCCCAAATTACAATGCTGGGATGGAATCTGATAATTATAGCCGTGCCTACGAGGCTATCCAGAGGGCCATATCTATATCAATCGATTGTACTCAGTCAGAAAAGGATCTAATAAATGCACTTAGTAAGCGGTATGTTGAAAAACCGATAGACAATAGGGGAGCTCTCGATGTTGCCTACTCTACTGCTATGAAAGAAGTACAGGCAAAATACCCTGATGATGCAGACATTGTCACGCTGTACGCTGAGTCCATTATGAATTTGCATCCATGGGACTTATGGAGTGCTGATGGTTTACCTCAGCCTTGGACTTCCACGATAGAAGAGAATCTTCTGCGAGCTATATCCATTGACTCAAATCATATAGGGGCGCATCACTTTTACATACATTTAGTAGAGGCTTCACCCGATCCCGACAAGGGATTACAAAGCGCCCGATTCTTCGATAAAGGAGGTGCACCTGGCGCAGGACATCTTGTACATATGCCCTCTCATATTTATATACGAACGGGAGACTACCATAAAGGCACATTAGCCAATATTGCTGCTGTCGAAGTGGATAGCAATTATATCACTTCGTGTCATGCACAAGGAGCTTATCCACTTGCTTACTTTCCTCACAATTATCACTTCATGGCGGCTACTGCAACGCTCGAAGGGAACAGTCATGTCGCTTTACAAGCTGCACAAAAAGTAGCGGATCATGCCAATAAACAACTTATGAAGGAACCTGGCTGGGGTACGATACAGCACTATTACACGATTCCTTACTATGTCAAAGTCAAATTTGGAAAATGGAATGATATACTTTCAATGCCCAACGCCGATCTTGAATTATTGTATCCTCAAGGTGTAAGGCGTTACGCTAGAGGGATGGCATATGTGGCACAGGGTGATATGAACAGAGCTAAAGATGAGCTCGAGACATTGCGAAAAATTGCATCAGAAGAAGATTTGAAAAATGTAACCATTTGGGAGATCAACTCTGTCTATGATCTGATGCAAATTGCCAGACTTGTGTTGGAGGGGGAACTACTGGCACATGAGGCACACTATTCGAAAGCTATTATGCTACTTGAGGAAGCTGTTAGCATCGAAGATGGTTTAAATTATAATGAACCTCCTGATTGGTTTTTTTCTGTAAGGCATCATCTCGGAGCTGTCCAAGTAGATGCTGGATTCTATGAAGATGCCTTATATACTTACCAAGAAGACCTCAAGAGGTTACCGCGCAATGGATGGGCTATGAATGGAATGCTTGCAGCATACTATAAAATAAATGATGAAGATAGGATTAGGGAAACTAACCAACAACTATTAGAGATATGGAAAAATGCAGATACAGTATTATCAGGATCAAGAGTAAAAGGATGACTAAAATTTATAATTTGATAGATCATTTTCGTAACAATTGTTTGAGTGTTATAATCGTGTTATGTGGTATGGTTGGGGGGGTAGAAGCACAGACATGTTTCAACGCAGGTATCACTTTTGTATCGCAATCACAGATTGATCAATTTAGTACGGACTTTGCTATATGTACAGGTATTGCAGGGGACTTAATTATTGATGAAGATGTGGATAATGATATCACCGACCTGACGGGATTAAGTCAAATATTGTCGGTTGGTGGTAAGATAAGAATTTTAAACAATAGCGCTCTATCATCTCTTCAAGGTCTGCACAATATACAATCCGTAGTCTCTGATGTGGAGATCAAGGGCAATACTGTATTGATGGACTTAGATGGTTTAGACGGATTGAATGCTATAGGTGGAAGTCTGACGATTAACAATTCGACGGCATTTCAATCTTTTAATGGCTTACAAAGTCTTAAGTCCATCAGGGGCGATCTAAGTATCTTCTCCATTTCTCAATTGACCGATCTTTCCGGATTAGATTCGATTCAAACTTTGGGGGGATTATTTGTTAACAGTTGTGGAGCATTTCAAGATTTTAGTGGAATAGGTCAATTGACAAACGTTGCAGGAGATTTGTCAATAACATTTTGTGCTTCATTTTCTGGTTTTACAGGTTTGAATGATTTACTTTCTATTGACGGTAATCTGGATATTAGTAGCAACAATTCCTTGCCAAACCTTTCTGGACTCAACAAACTGGCATCTGTTGGTGGAGATGTGGATTTAAATGGAAATCCTAATATGGTGAGTATTGCTGCATTGAGAGATTTGTTGACTATCGGTGGTGATTTTAACATCCTTGGTAATGCGAAATTAGTAGAGCTTGTAGATCCTTTTTCTGCAAGTATGAAAATCAATTCAATTGGAGGTAGATTTTGGATAGTGAACAATGCGTCTCTTTCAACCATTGCCTTTTTCCATCAACTTTCTTCTGTGGGGTTAGGATTGGATATTAGAGACAATGATAATTTGGCTTCTTTGACAGGGTTCAACAATATAAACAATGTTCAATCTGTACACATCTCGAAAAATAATGAGTTGGTTAGTGTCTCTGGTTTTGGTGGCGTATCAATGATGGAAGTGTTAAGGCTTGGTAATAATGAAAAGTTAGGAAGTATTTCGGGTTTTGGAAATCTTCAAAAAATAGATTTTGTATCAATATTCTCTAACAATGTTTTGGGAGCGGTCAGTTTGAATGGATTATTGGAAGTGTCTCAGGATGTAAATATTTCTTTCAATCCCAAGTTGATTACTATGACTATTGGCAATTTGAAGAAGATTGGGGATGATCTTGTAGTGGTTCGTAACGATATGTTGTCATCTCTATCAGGATTGAATCAATTGGATTCTGTTATTGGGGATGTTGATTTGCGTCAATGTGATTTGCTGAGTTCACTTTCTGGGCTGGCTGCTCTCAAGTATGTGGGTGGGATGTTGAAGATAGAGGATCTGATAGCTTTGCAGACCATTGGTATGACATCACTCAATTCTGTTGGACTTGATTTAGTGATTTCTCAGAATGATGTATTGCAGAATCTTTCTGGAATGGAGAGCTTGACGAATATTGAAGGATCCACAACTATTAGTATTAATCCCATGCTCAATAGCATCGCTGGATTGTCCGGTGTGGTGACAATGAATGGCGGTTTAAGGATTATAAATAACTCAAGTCTGATTGAAGTATTTGGGCTTAACAGCCTTGTGAATATCAATACAAGGCTTCATATCTATGCTAATTCAAAATTAGAGAGCATTGTTGATCTCGACAATGCTATTCTCTATTCTGACAAAGCATTTAATATTAGAATAACCGATAATCCCAAGTTAGCCATTTGTAATGCCAATGCCCTTTGTAACTTATTTCACAATAAACCAAATGCCGTCGCATCCATATATAACAATGCAACTGGTTGCATCGGGAGAATAGAAATATTGGAGTCCTGTTGCAATAATCCAGATTTTATTGCACTGATGCAGATATATTACCGAATGGGAGGATTTGATTGGAGTAATGATTCATTGTGGTTATCTGACTGCGATCCGTGTGGGACGATGTCCGGGACACCATGGTTTGGAGTAGGGTGTAATGGTGACAATCGTGTTGTTTCATTGGATCTATCCAATAACTTATTGACAGGAGTCATAGCAGATTCTATAATGCTCTTACAATATTTGGAAGACCTTGACTTTAGTGGAAATATTATTACTGGAGAATTGCCATTGACGATTAGTGTTTTAGATAGTCTAAAAACATTGAATCTATCCAGCAATAAAATACGAGGGGAAATACCGGGAGAGTATGCTACACTACCCAATCTGCAAGGCCTCAATATTGCTAATAATGAATTGCAAGGATGCTTCCATCAGGATCTAAGTACACTGTGTACCACTTTGCAATTCGTCAATATAGATTCTGGAAATGATTTTTATACTTCGTGGGAGGACTTTTGTATTTCTGGTATGGGTTCTTGTTGTCACTATGATATTCTGGCACTGGAATCCATATATGACGAAATGGGAGGAAGTACATGGACATCAGATACGGGATGGTTGGCCGATTGTGACCCTTGTGGTTTGAATTCTGGCAATTCTTGGGAAGGTGTATTTTGTGTTAATAATAGAGTTACGAAAATTGATTTAGCGGATAACAATTTGTCAGGTAGTTTGCCTTCATTAATCGGGCAAGTTAGATTATTGGATACGCTCAACCTTAGTACGAATCAGTTATCTGGAACCATTTCAGATGGATTATATAAATTGAAAGAGTTGAAATATTTGGATGTATCATTCAATCAATTAAATGGAGAGATCCCCTTGAATCTTCATTTGCTGAGAAAATTGGAGGCATTGAAATTACAGAACAACGTGTTATCGGGTTTACTGCCAAGAGCCTTTGGTGTATTAAAGAGTCTGGGAAAATTAAACTACCTGAATATAGAGAACAATCAATTTGCTGGATGCTATGATGAAGTGTTGACGGGATGGTGTTATGCTGGTACTGCGCTCATTGATTGTGGAGGTACTTGCAATAATTTTGATACTACATGGATCTCCTTTTGTGCCACTGGTAGCGGAGCATGCAATCCATGTGGTGATATAAATTGGATTGGATCGGATCTGGGGTTCGGTCAGAATGATTGGTTTTTTACGGCTAACTGGGATCGACTGATCATACCATCTAACTGTGATAATGTAATGCTACCTACGGATCAAAGTATTATAATTAAGGGGTTTGAGCCAGCTTGTATGCAAAGTTTAGAAGTGGCTGCTGGATCAGTTTTTCAAACCGATGGTTTTGGAGTATTTAGTATTGCAGATAGTACTTGCCTTTCTGAAATACAAGATGTAAGAGTTGGTAACATTGAAAAAAAATGAAAATGAAAACATTTATCTTTTTCTTCGTAATGTCATTGTTAATGATTGCAGATATATCAACTGCACAAGAAGTCGAGATTTACCCTGATTCACTTACGATTGTTGATGGTGCTCAAACGGAGAGAGTTCAATTATTTTTAAAGGCTTCCAAAGCTGGAATTGTTGTTTCTAATGCGCAAGGTCAGTCAGTAGCGCAAATGATCACTTCAGCAGATGGAAACGCTGGGGTGATCGCATTGGACAATGACAATCAAGTGCCAAGCATTATTATGACAGGTGGATCTGAGACACTTGGTTTAAAAACGGGCATTCAACTTACAGGTGATAGTGCAATTGTAGCTATGAAAAATACATCTTATATGGATCGAGTTCGAATTTTTCATAATGGAACTAAATCAGGCCTTGTATTATCCAATCCAACAGGTGAGTCTGTCGCTCAGATTACCACGAGCCCTACTGGGGATTCCGGAATATTGGCTTTAGACAATGATGCTCAAGAGCCCACTATTTTTATGCAAGGTGGCTCAACTATGGCTGGTACAATACCTGAAATTCGAATAAGTGGAGACAGTAGCAAAATGAGTATGCGAAATATTTCTGGCAATGAAAAATCCAAGCTATTCGTAAGAGGTAATAAGTCTGGTCTCGTGCTTATGAACCCTGTGGGTGAATCTGTAGCTCAATTAATTACTTCACCTGATGGAATGTACGGTTTATTGGCGATTGAAAATGATCAACAAGTTCCTAGTATTCTTGTCACTGGGGGAACAACGAGTAACTCTATTAACCCCAGTTTGACATTTACCGGAAAGGACACAGACTTGAATTTCATGAGCTCTCAGTCTGCCATGTCGCCTAGAATTTCCTTAAGAATGTTGCAAGGATATCCTTCATTACTGATGTTTACTCCCTCTGGCCAACCGCTCGTTCAATTGGGAACTACTGTAGGAAGTACCTTTGGTGATTTACGGCTTTGGCACAATAATAATGATCAAAATAGGATATTTTTTGATGCTAGGTATTCAAGCCAAGTTGATAAATCTATCCTTACTCTTTATAATGGTTATATTGAATTGAATAAAGATGGCAATAATTATTCTAAATTGGGAGGAGATCTGTCTGGCGGCACTTTAGAAATATTTCAAAATTCAAATGGCATCAAGCGATTAGAGATCAATACTGGAACTACTGGAAAATCTGGAGTGATTCGTATGCTTGGAGACAATCAGCAGGAAAATATCCTTTCAAGTACAACTATTGTTTCGGAAAATTTGGGATATCTAGGTATTTACAATGAAGATCCATTGATAAAAGTAGGAATGTATGCCACGCTTGAAGGAAATGGAGAGATTGAAATATGGGGAGATAATGGCTTTAATAATATATACTTGGCTAATTCTGGTGCTGATGCCAACCGTGGTTATTTACATGTTGCCAATAGTAGTGGCGCGGGTCGGGCAGGAGCGCTTATCACTTCTGATCAGAAGGGATTGGTATTCTCAGAGAATTTTCAATTATTGGATGCGTCCAATGCTGTGGTAGCAAGCATGAGTATCAATGGTTCAGGCAATAGTGAGGTAAGTGCCCATACAATCTCTGCTACCGTTAAAAATTTCAAAATAGACCATCCTAGTCAGCAAGGTAAGGAGATCTGGTTTGCGTGTATTGAAGGGCCAGAAGTGGCGGCATATGCTCGGGGTACGGCTACCTTATTGAATGGAGAAGCTACGATCTTACTGCCAGACTATTTTTCTGAGATTGTGGAGTCCGAAGGTATTACTTTGACAATTACCCCTTTGTCTGCTCAGTCAATGGGCATAGCAGTTATCTCTAAAGGTATTGCTCAGTTTTCCGTTAAGGAGCTTTTTGAAGGGCGTGGAAACTATCATTTTGATTGGGAAATCAAAGCAGTTAGAAGCGGATTTAGGAATTATGAAGTAGTAAGAACGAAATCAGAGAAAAACAAAACCAAACCTGAAAAGCTGAAAGATTTGATTTCAGACGCAAAATCAAGAACCTATAATCAAAGAAATTAAATCAGTTTACAAATGACAAGAACAGTACTATTGAGTGCGATGCTTTATGCGCTTACAATATCGTCTATTTCTGGGCAGAGTATTGACATTGATACGGATTCTATTACTTTAGTAGATAATTTTGACCAAAACAGAGCGATCCTTTTTACAAGAGAAAATAAAACAATGCTGCGATTTCCCAAGTATGATTTTGGAGTTCAACTTGGTTTTGGATTGGCTGAAATTGGGACAGATGACAAGGGGAATTTCGGTACACTAGCATTGACTAATAAGAACGGTCTGAATGAGATCTATGCTGAAGTAGGTAGAGATGAAGACGCTGGATACCCTTGGTTGGTAATTAATGGAGATTCAAGTTTGTTATGGCTTAATTCACCTTTTAACACTGGTGATTTGAGATTATTTGTCAATGGGGATCAATCGGGACTTAAAGTAATAGGTGAAGATTTGGATTTTCCATTGGCAGAGTTTGGAACCAATCCTTCTGGTATGTTTGGAACATTTTCCTTACGCAATTTGTCAGGAACAAAGGAAATCTATGCAGATGTCGGTGCTGTAGGAGAACAGGGTTTGCCGATACTAACTATTTCAGGTGATACGAGTTTATTGAGAATGGTAGGATTCTCAGAGTCTGGGGACATGCGATTGTTTATAAAGGGCAAACAAGCAGGGTTAAAGATCGTTGACAATAATATAAACCTTCCTATTGCGGAAATAAGATCTAACGCTCAAGGAGAGTTTGGTCAAGTTAGTGTGAGAAGCGCCAATAAGATTGACCAAATCACAATTACTGGAGGACATAATGGGTTAGGATCAGAGATATTCATGGAAGGTGACACCAGTATTTTTACAATGAGATCTTTTGATATGGAAGGTAATATAGAGCTCTCTCTTTTGAATGATAGCACTAGTTTTACCATGACTAATGGCAAAATAGATTTAGTGAATGAGTTCGCTTTTAGTTATTTAGAAATGGGTAGTAATGTTCAAGGAGGAAAAATTGAATTGTTTAGTAACAATGTTAATAAGTCTAAAATAGAGCTAACTACTGGAGATGATGGAACCTATGGTTCATTGCGACTGCTGGGTCAGAATAGTGAAGAGAATGTTTTGGCTACTACTAGTATTGTGTCAAGTGACTTAGGATATCTAGGTATTTACAATGAAGATCCATTGATAAAAGTAGGAATGTATGCCACGCTTGAAGGAAATGGAGAGATTGAAATATGGGGAGATAATGGCTTTAATAATATATACTTGGCTAATTCTGGTGCTGATGCCAATCGTGGATATTTACATGTAGCCAATAGTAGTGGCGTGGGTAGGGCAGGAGCGCTTATCACTTCTGATCAGAAGGGATTGGTATTCTCAGAAAATTTTCAACTATTGAATACATCTAACGCCGTTGTAGCAAGCATGAGTATCAATGGTTCAGGCAATAGTGAGGTAAGTGCCCATACAATCTCTGCTACCGTTAAAAATTTCAAAATAGATCATCCAAGTCAGAAAGGCAAGGAAATATGGTTTGCTTGCATAGAAGGGCCTGAGGTCGCAGCATATGCGCGGGGTACAGCTACGCTTATCAATGGAGAGGTGACTGTAGAGTTGGCACATTATTTTTCTGAAATAGTTGAAGCTCAAGGCATAACCGTATTATTGACACCGATGTCCGCAGATTCTAAAGGACTCTCTGTAACATCAAAAGGTGTACAACAGTTTTCTGTAAAGGAGTTGTCTAATGGAGTTGGAAATTATTCCTTCGACTGGGAAGTGAAAGCAGTAAGAGTGGGTTTTACTAATTATAAAGTTGTTAGAGATAAACCAAATAAGGAAAAGAAGAGAAGTATAGAGTTAAATGATCTTCTTACTAGTAATTCTAAACACAATTATCAACAAAAGAAATAAAATGTCAATAGGAGCTATAGAAAATATTCTTACGCCTCGTGAGCGGGATGTACTCGATCTAATGGTAGCAGAACAAACTATAAATCAGATAGCCGATAGCCTCTATATCGGAAAGGAAACTGTCATATCCCACCGTAAGAATATGATGCTAAAGCTTGGCGCCAAGAATGCCGTTGGGATAGTAGTGAGAGCTCTGAGAATTGGAATATTGGTGGTTTAATAGCTAAAAAATATACCACTAAGGGCAAAAAGGAACACAGCGGAAGGTGTCACTCCTACGGAGCTACGGAGCTAATGACGATCTCGAAATGATGATTACAAAGATTTCACTCCCATGGCGCTTTTGGCCATCCGCCAATCAACAACTTCACAAATCAACAAATCTCAGGGCTTTTTTTTTCGCGCGTTTTTTATAATTGCCACTCCGGTTACGGAGTCAATACTGGGATTTCATAATGACATTTGCGGTCAAAGACATGATTATCGTCCCAAGACTACATTTTCTATGTTCGTTTTGCCTTGAAGCAAAAGAACCAAAAATTCAAGTTGCTTTAAAAGCTTCCCGCAAGTAGGCACCCGCACCCGCGTAAAGCAACATGGCGCGCCCGCAGTGGTAAACTTGATTTCATCCATGTTGAGGGTTTTGTCACAATTATTGATGTCAATTGATCTTTCGCTTTTTCAGAGCTTGTGTAAGCTGTGGACAGAAATGATCTTTTGACATAAGATGAAAAGAAGCGTTGGCAAGGCGAAAAAACGTGGGTTGCGGGTACCTGCGAGGTGTCGGGCTTATTTACCACGAGCATTTTTAATAATTGCCCCTCCGGCTACGGAGTTTTCGCGCGTCTTTTATAATTGCCCCTCCGGCTACGGAGTCTTTTTTTGACGACGGAAAAAATGAAGAAGAATGAAGTTTTGAGCAATAGATGTTCATTTGAAAACTTACATTATTGAGCCCACTCCGGAATCTGACGATTTCCACAAAAAGGGATATTTTGGATGATATTTTTGGTTTTTGAGATTCAGTGATGCCTGAGTATCAATGAAGTCATTCAATAACGTAGGTTAAGATGAGTCGTAAGTGCTTGGTTTACAAGACGAAGCTCTTTTTGAATTGCATAGCCTTAGCTATGGAACGATAAAAAGCTGATGTATTGGGAAGCAATGACTTGCAACTAACTTAACATTATGTTATTAAATGGTTTTATATAATTGAAAAAATTAGAAAGATCGCCAAAAGAGACTTTTTTGGTTTTGTGAGTTTCCGGAGTGGGCTCATTATTAAATAGTTAAAGATATTTTGTCACAATTATTGATTGCTATCGCGTCAATAATTCCGCCAAAACGAGGTGAGGTATCATTCATACCATTGGGTTAAAACCCAAGGCAAAAGAGGTGACGCTCTTTCAGAGCTTGAGGTAGTTTGGAGAAAGAAATTATTATATTATCCGAAATGAGAAAAGAAGCTTGGAAGGCGAAAAAACGTGGGTTGCGGATGCCTGCCAGGTGTCGGGCTTATTTACCACGAGCATTTTTAATAATTGCCCCTCCGGCTACGGAGTTTTCGCGCGTCTTTTATAATTGCCACTCCGGCTACGGAGTCGTTTTTTGACGACGGAAAAAATGAAGAAGAATGAAGTTTTGA
>JAJRXG010000238.1 GCA_024276375.1 Bacteroidota bacterium
AGTAACCATACCGATATCTATAAGCTCCGGCGCTACTGTTGAGGTCACATCTGTAAAAGAGCCCTCGCCATTATTTGCCAAAATAAATCCAGAACAAGATGCTCCAAATTCTCCAATTTTAATGCGTTCGCCAACAAACAATCCATATCTCCATCTCCATCAAAATCACTACTTGCAACTGCTCCGGTACTTATTTTATGATCTACAGAAGGAAGTAATTGTTCTCCTCGTTCAAAATATCCATTGCCATCATTAAAAAGTATTATGTCATACAAGAATTCTGAATATTTTGACAGTTCTACTCCCCCATTGGCGATATAAACATCCAAATCACCATCAGTATCGGCATCAAAAAACATCGCTTGAACGGATTCTGCCTCAGTAAAATGATCTAAAGTCTCCTTTGCAAAATCGGATACTTCTACATATCCTTTCTCTCTTCCAACAAATAAACGCGTAGTAAAACCTTTTGCGCCAGGAATTATAATATCCTCTAAACCATCTCCATTTACATCGCCTATGGCCACAATAGGTCCCTCATTGCTTCGCATATGAGAAACAAGCCGCTCTTGATTAAAATCAACATATCTATTCTCCTCGTGAATATATGACAATGCTGCACCTCGGTTCTTAAAAACCTCATTGCTTCTAATTGCAACTGATGTATCTTTTGAAGCATATTGGATATCAAAGAAAATCGTCTGATTGGTTTTTACAGAATCCCGTACAGATACGAGTCCTTGTGGCCAAATCACCTTGACATTTATAATATCGGCATCTCCAACACCAATCAACGGATGTATGTCCACGCTGGATTGAAATCCTCTAGTGGGATGTACCTCATAACTCAAGGTTACATCATCTGCGATTACAAGCACTTTGGCACCGATAGCATTAATGTTTTTATTTTCTCCTTTTAACTTTATTTTTATAAAGTTTCCATCTTCCGGCAAGTTGTTGTTTCTATAAACAAATGCAGGCATATTGACGTTGTTGACTACTAAGTCCAAATCACCATCATTGTCAAGGTCTCCATAAGCTGCACCATTAGAAAAACTTAAGTCATCCAATCCACTGTATTTATATCGCTCAAATCTGGCGGAACCCATATTGCGATATGCATGATTTGGAATCATATTGGAAGGGATCGTATCAATCAATTTGCTATAATCCACTTTATCCTCCGAAACTATACTTTTCATAACCTGCTCATTGGCAATATACTCAAGATAATCGAGATTGGTTAGGTCTCTATATATTCCATTTGCTATAAAGAGATCCTTTAATCCATCGTTGTCCATGTCAAAAAAAAGAGCTCCCCAACTCCAATCCGAAGCGGACACTCCCGACAATCTACTAATCTCACTAAAAGTACTGTTGCCATTGTTATAATGCAATGTATTGCGTGTAAACTGATGGTGATAACCATTTTTTACATTATATTGATACTTGTTCCAATCTTCAAAAGTGGTGACCGTTTTCAATCTACCATAGTCGGATGGCAGCATCTCTGTAACAAATATATCATTATAGCCGTCATTGTTTATATCAGCCATATCTGCGCCCATAGAAGCACCACTGATAGATTTCATTTCTGATGTCAGATCCTCCTTAAAGGTTCCATCTCTTTGATTAATATAGAGATAGTCGCGCTCAAAAAAATCATTGGATACAAAGATATCCTCCCAACCATCATTGTTCACATCTCCAATAGTCACACCCAAACCGAAACCGATGACGCTTCCATATATGCCGGCCTCTGCACTAACATCTACAAAAAAGCCATTTCTGTTTTCCATTAACTTATCCCCTCCCAATAGATCTCGATTGGGTCTTTCATTCTTACGCAAATTAAAACTGCCGATCGCTTGATATGAATTATTCAATATATATACGTCCAAATCTCCATCCTTGTCAAAATCAAAAAAGGAAGCATGCGTTGAAAACCCCTTGTCGTTTAATCCAAATTGCTCCGCTGATTCTGTAAAAGTGAGATCTCCATTGTTTATAAATAATTCATTTTCTTTGTTATCTCCTGCTATATCTCCCGAATTGCACACATATATATCTAGATATCCATCTGCATTGATATCGACAATAGTAACTCCAGTTGACCAAGCCTTGCCACCTGCAACCTTGGATCTCTCGGTTATATCGTCAAATCTAAAATTGCCTTTATTCAAAAAGAGCTTATTAGAGCCCTGATTTGACGTAAAATAAATATCCGGAAGATTATCATTGTTTATATCACCTATTCCCACTCCCCCACCATTGTAGAAGTTTCTATACTTATAAACATTGAACTCTTGATCATACTGCAAATCATTGATAAAATCAATTCCTATCACGTCATTATCCATTAATGTGAATTGATTGTTCTTATCATCGTAGTTCTCACAAGATAAAGTACTTATCAAGCAAAACCAAAGCAGCATAATAATCCAATTTTTCATTTTTCTGATTTTACATATCTAGATCCTTTTTTCTAAGATCTTCGATCTTCACAACAACATCCTTTTTTCCAACTGCATACATAAGTATCTGCCGATTGCCATCGATCTTAACATAAGCAGGATACTCGTCATACTCGGTATGAATCCTTATAAATTTATTGCCCGGATAATCCTCCAGAAACTTGCTCTTTAAATACGAGATCAATTTATCAGCATGTGTATCCGTATTCCAAGGAGACCATGACAGATAACTATATCGCATCGTCATACCATTCATGATCTTATCCGTATCAAAAATACCATAAAACAACATTTCTATCCGCAACTCAGCTGAGCTCGAATCCGGTTCAATAATATATCTCGCAAATTGATTTCTTGAACCTTGACCAATTAGTTTTTCCTTATTCATCTTCCAACAAATCTCATAGAAGTCCTTTTGTGTCTGACCCATTTTAAATTCAAAGATGAGACTATCGCTTATTGCTCCAGACGCCAGTTCTCGTTTAACCGTCCTGCTATACTCTGATTGACATCCTGATACTATCAACACCATCAACAACAATACCGGCGACAGGCTACTCCTTAAATCCATATAATCTAGATTCATCATCATTTTTTACTACTAATATTTGACTCCTGTTGATCTTCTTAATTTGTCTGATTTGTCCCGAGATTCCCATGCTTTTGGTATAATTAAAAACAGATGATTCTCCTGAAGTTGATTTTTCACCATATAAAACTAATCCCTTGCTGGCATCATCCCTTCCGAATTGCGGCTTGATCAAGTACTGATTGCCACCTACCAAAATATCTTTATAACCATCGCTATCAATATCGATACATTCAATAGCATATATGGAAGAGTACTGAGCCTCTTCCGGCAATGGACTTGCCAATAGGCTACCCTTTAGATTCCAAAAAACCATAGATCTCAATTCTCTCAATTCTAATATCTCAGAATCGCTAATGATCAAATCACCAAATAAGTCACTCATATCTGCATTAGCATAATCCTTGTAGTAGAGGTACTTCTTTTTAAGAGACGGAATCTGTGATGACAATTCATCCCAATCATGGATCGGAAAATACTTACCTTCTTCTTTGTAACAAATAATCTGTTCAAAACTTCCATTTTTGTCAAAATCATTGATGTACATTCGCATGCCAGCTTTTAAAAATGAATTTTTCCCCACATTACCAACTATAATATCCTCATCGCCATCTCCGTCTATATCGTTGCTCTCAACCACATTCCAAATACCCCAAGTGGTATCCAACCCCAAGTGAGCACTAATATTTACAAATTGTCCTTCAATTACTTTGAAAATCAATATTGGCATCCACTCGCCCACTACTACCAATTCGGACATTTGATCATCGTCTAGGTCTATCCAAATGGCATCCTTAATCATACCTACTTTGCTCAAAGCCTCCGGAGATATTGTCGTATATTTATTAGATCCTAAGTTTTTCAATATATAACCAGAACCAGATTTGCCATATACATCAGTATGGTACCGTTCACCAACAAATATATCCTGCTTCCCGTCATTATTATAGTCATAAACTGCAATTGCTCCCGTGGATACCGGTGTCGGAAAATCAAAGGGTTCATCAGCTTCACGAAACCTTCCACCTCCTAAATTGATATACAAAACATCATTCAAATTAGGAGAATATATCGAAAATGCCTTGCCTCCATGTGCAACATATAAATCCAAATCTCCGTCACCATCACTATCAAAAAAAACCGCATCAGTAACTTCAGATTTATAATCCGCACTAAACTGTTCAGAGTGGTCAATATAGGATCCATCTTTGGAAGACAACAGAAATTTGGATTTTTGATTTTTGGCTCCTCCAATAAAAATATCCTGTATTCCATCTTCGTTTACATCTGCGATAGCGACTCCAGGACCGTCATTATGATGCATGATTGGCAGCAGCCGTTCTCGATTAAAAGCGTTGTAAGTATTTTCATTGTGCTGAAAGAGAGGTAGCGAATCAGGATAAAACAACCCCTTCTCCTTCATAGGTCTAAGATCAGATCGGACGTACCTAGCAGCTGACTCAGATGCCCTAAGAATATGAACTTGATTGGATTTCAAATGAGTCCATAATGATCGTTGGCCATCAGGCCACTCAACCATCACACTATCTACGACAGCAAGGTCTCCCAAACCAAAATGTAAAAGTGTAGAAACACAAGATTGAAACCCTCGAGAAGGAAATACCTCGGACACTGATTCTTTATTGCCATCGTACTTTATTATAACCTTTGATCCTATGGCATAATAGTTCTTATCACGACCGATCAATTGAAAAGCAATGCTTCTATCTGAAGCTGTATCAGTAGTATTCTCATAGATAAAACTAGCCATGTTCACATTGTTGATGACGAGATCTAGATCTCCGTCATTGTCCAAGTCCCCATAAGCACTACCATTACTAAAACTAGCCTTTGCGAGACCCCAATCCAATGTGACATCATCAAACTGAAAGTTGCCATTATTTTTATACGCAAAATTGGAGACAGCTTCGGAAGGCATTATTTCAATCAATTTGTCAATAGATTTATCTCCTTCACTCATTATATTTCGCAACTGAGTTTCATTGGCCATAAAGGCCAAATAGTCACGATCCAGCAAGTCCTTGTATATGCCATTGCTAATAAAGATATCTCTATACCCATCATTGTCAACATCAAATATTAAAGATGCCCAACTCCATTCTGTCGCCTCTATTCCGGCATATCTACCGATCTCCAAAAATCCATTGGCGCCATCATTCCGCTGCAACATATTGCGGGGAAATTGATAGTAATAACCATTTGAAATCAATGAAGCGTACTTGTCCCAAGTATCATAAACCGCTTTTGTCTTTTTGCGTTGATAGCTTGCCGGCAACATCTCAGTTACAATAAGGTCAACTTGAAGGTCGTTGTTCAGATCTCCCGCATCAGCCCCCATAGATCCGAGAGAAAGGCTCTGAAAATATGCCTCGGCTGATTCGGTAAAAGTCTTATCTCCATTGTTTATATATAGATAGTCTCGCTCAAAAAAATCGTTAGAAATAAAAATATCATCCCATCCGTCATTGTTAAAATCACTCAATGTGATGCCCAATCCATAACCAATACTACTCGAATATACTCCTGATTGAGTGGTCACATCAACAAACTTTCCGTTTACATTTTCCAAAAATTTGTTGCCATCATCATCCGGAATCTCCCGTTGCCCTTTTCGCAAATCAAATCCACCAACCGCTCTAATAGAGTTATTCAACAGATAACAATCCAAATCACCATCTCTATCGTAATCAAAAAAAGCGGCATGTATAGACATACCCAAAATATCCAGACCATATAAAGCAGATGACTCCTTGAATGTAAGATCTCCTTGATTGATGAATAGTTCGTTGCTCCGATTTGACCCACCCGGCTTGCCCGCTTTA
>JAJRXG010000020.1 GCA_024276375.1 Bacteroidota bacterium
TCAGGTCTGCGCTCCTTAGTTCTTTTCAATGCCTGCTCTGCTCGCCATTGAGAGATGCGGGCATCATGACCCGAAAGCAATACAGTGGGTACCTTCCACCCTTTGTACTCCGCAGGTCGTGAATATACAGGCGCCGACAACAATCCATCCTGAAACGAATCAGTCAGAGCAGAAGTACCATCATTGAGCACTCCGGGAATAAGCCGCGTGATCGCATCTACCAATACCGCCAAGGGCAACTCCCCGCCCGACAAGACATAATCACCGATAGAAATCTCTCGTGTCACATAGTGCTCCCGAATACGTTCATCTATACCCTTATAATGACCGGCAATGAGCAACAATCGACGATGCAGTGATAACTGATTGACCATCGGTTGATCCAACTTCGCTCCATCGGGAGTCATAAAGATAATTTCATCATATTGATGTTGACCCAGAAGATCCTCAATACATTTAGATAGTGGTTCGACCATCATGACCATGCCCGCACCTCCTCCGTATTGATAATCATCTATCTGACGATGACGCCCCAATCCATACGCTCTAAGATCGTATATCTCAATGGACACCAAGCCACGTTGCTGAGCCCGCTTCATGATCGAATGATCAAATGGACTTTCCAATAGACCCGGAAGACATGTTATAATATCAAAGTGCATAGTCCGTTGTGGTATCAATACTCAAGCATCAAAGATAGCAAGGTTCCCGGGAGACGCAGTGCGAGCGGGTCAAGTATTGCCGTTTACCACTTTATAATTCAAGTATTGGTATGGAAGTCGTGCCTATTCCTCCAATATCCCTTAAGACGATACTAACTAACGCTAGCTAAAAAAATGCTTGACTTTGGATTCATTTCAGAATAAGATTCCTCAGGTTTTGTGGAGATTGATCTAATCCGATGCAGGTAGGGAAAGCTAAGGAGGCATCATTAAAAAAATAATGGCCCATGTGCAGTTCTTATGATATGCAAGAATGCTATTGTCAATGGTGAGTCCTTTTTTCTGACTGTAAATACACATCAATAACCTCTAACAAAAAGTTGATGTCTTGCATCGTTTCTTCCTTTGGAACTTCATTTCTACGGCATTATAACTGAAGTGAAATAAATACTTATATACTATTGTTTTTTAATGATTTATAGTATAAATATTAATCCAATAATTTAATCAAAGAAGTGGTGATAGATATCCACATCAAAGCATTTTAAAGTATTTCATCTTCGTTCTCGAAAATGAACAATGCGACTCAAGTCTTTTCTTTCGTTCCCCCGAAGATGATCAATACCGGTTCTAAGTCACGAGTAGGAGCAATTTTTCTGCTTCCTTCTCCCATGTGAAATGCGCTCTTGCCCGTAGTGCTTCTCTTGTCTTCTTCTGCCACTGCGGATCATGCTTATCAATCAGAAGTAAAGCCGCTTCTATACTTCGCTCACTATACTCATCGACAAAGTACATACAATCAAAATCATCCGCCAGACGAATATACTCGGGAAAAGACATACATAGTACGGGCAGTCCGGCTTGAAAATAATCGAAGACCTTATTAGCAAGGCTGTAGAAGTAATTTAGACTAGTGCCATCCAGTAGATTTATCCCTACATCGGATTTATTCAAATATGCATAAATAGCTTCTGGTGCTACCTGCCCCACTATCTTTATACGATTACACTCTTGCGACAAAGTCTGGAGATACGTTTCTTCAACTCCTCCTCCGATGATCGTCAATCGGATATGTGACAATCTCCTCACCACAGCTATGAGAAGATCCAGACCGCGGTTGGGATTCAATACACCGATATACACCAGCGACAAAATCCGAGAGTCGGAAGTGGTTTTTTGGTTCATTTTAACAGACCAAGGCACGTTGTGAATCACCGCAAATGACCGATTGTATCGCTCCGACAGAATCTTGGACAATGAAGATCCCACAGTCCATGCCACATCCACACGAGTCATATGCCATCGCGCCCAACTCAACCAGATTTTTTGTTTGAGCCATTGTCCTTTCAATTCCGGTACTTCCGTAAAAAGTTCGTGTGCATCAAAATAAACTCTCTTGTCTCTTGTCTTGATGAACCGCAGCACCCCGATCGTATCGATATCTGCACACAATATGCGTCGAAAACTTATTTTCCTTAGGACATTGACAAATCTTATAAGAATCTCCCCATAGAAGAAAGCACCACTATTAAAATGACACTTGACTCGCTTGCATTCGAACTCCGACACATTGATTGCTATGCTGTCCTTTGAAGTCCTACCCAAGAACAAAACACGCCATCCTCTTTGCGAAAGAGAACTGCATGTCCTCAGCATTCTTCGGTCATGCGTGAGATCATTGGTCACTAGAACGATTATATCATACGCCTCTTTCTTACTCATTTTTTTTGCCAAAGGTCTCATTGGACTTTCTTTGTTCTAAAATTGTCTTCCTATCCCCGTTATCGGATGTCTCACGACAGTTATCGCAAATACCGCAAGATACCGTCCCCATTTCACCAAAGTATGTGAGGATATCTTGCATACGACAGTTGCGGGTCAGTAAGAGAGCGCTCATCTGATTCCATCTATCGATGTGCATCTTTTTTAGAGCTTCATATCTCGCTCTAAAAAAATTTAAATCTCTTTTGGGCAAACGATTGTGGATCAACAATACTTTAGGACCGGATTTCTGCCAAAACATTCTGATCGCACCTGCTTTTCTAAGAATCGAAATCCGTTCCAGCAAGTATGATTCCTCTACACCGTATTTGCGAGACATGGCCGAGAGATCTATCTCTACCCAATCATCAAAAATTTCCTCAAAATTTCGCATCAACTCACTGAGCAGAAAATATACCTTGCCAAGGGTCGGTTCAAGACTTCGCGCCTCTCTTGGGGTCAAAGCTATACGGATCATCAAGTGGGGTTTTATATCCTCAAACAGAGTCCACTGTTCAAGAGACTGCCATGCCCTGAGTGCAGCCCGAAGTTTTCTAAAAGAAAATCCGGATCGATCCATCAATCTGTCATAATCGATACTACGCACCATCCCCGCTCCATCATGGATACTGATATCTCCAAAAATATGTACCAGTACATATATCCGTACCACTTCTCCAAAAGGTGGGAAATCTTCCTTAATTCCAACAGATTTGTAACGCACATCCTCCCCACAATAGAGCAAAGTGGCCGCAGAATCCCGGCCGTCCCTACCGGCTCTCCCGATCTCCTGATAATACTCCTCAATCGAAGGTGGAATATCAAAATGCACCACTGATCTAATATCAGATATATCAATACCCATTCCAAAAGCGTTGGTGGCTGCAATGACTTGAATGCTACCATCACCAAAAGATTTTTGACTCTCTTGTTTTTCACGAAAGGATAATCCGGCATGATAATATCGAGCTTTGATGCCTTGTTGCTTCAACGTACTGGCAATCATTTTGACCAATCTACGACTACGTGCATACACGATCGTGCGCCCGCTCTCGGGACTAATAATCTTGGTCAACGCTCCTATCTTATCTTCTGTGTTCATCATCGCAATGGCTATGTTGCTCCGTTCAAAACTATCTTGTACCAGGCACTGACCACGCATATCCAATGATGTCCTAATTTCGGCTATGACTCGAGGTGTCGCTGTCGCTGTAAGGGCGATGATTTGAGGAGAACCTATGGCTTTGCGAAAAGCGCCAATCTTTAGATATGAGGGTCTGAAATCATGTCCCCATTGAGAGATACAATGTGCTTCATCTACAGCAATCATCGAAACATCCATAGTAGATATCCGACTCAGAAACATAGGTTGTGACAATCGCTCAGGGGCGACATATAGCAACTTAGTATTGCCGTACTTTGTATTGTCCAATATACGATCGACATCTCGCCCCTTCAACCCCGAATGCAATCTCTCCGCTGCGATGCCTCGGCGTTTCAAAGACTGTACTTGATCCTCCATGAGAGCGATAAGTGGCGAGACCACCAATGTCACTCCCGATCGTACAATCGCCGGTATCTGATAGCATAATGACTTGCCACCACCTGTCGGCAACAGGGCAATAACATCCTCCTTGTTGAGGACATGATTCACAACAATCTCTTGATACTTTCTGAAATGCGAATAATTCCAATACTTTTGCAGCGCTTTTTGGGCGGATAACATTGGAGTGGTCGTTTTCAAGTATTAGCTTTTTGTTAAAGTATGCTTCATAATAAACATGAATCTACGACTTGTTATTTAACCTTAACGATTAAAAAAAATCCCTTGTGCATTATATGTTAGGGGTATTACATTTTTTTTGTTCAAACTTATGAAAGTCATACATATCAAATCCTAAATATGAGATCATCATTTTTTTTATTTCTTTTTCTTCAAGTGATTGCTGGCGGGTCATCCGAAGTATTTGGTCAAAGTATCAATTGGTATCATCATTCCAGAACCTCTGACGCTCCGAGCAATATTGGGACGGATGATGTTTATGAGAATATACTAAAAAATAAAACAGGGCAAACCGTTGTGGTAGCAGTAATAGATTCAGGCGTCGATATAGAACATGAAGACTTGCAATCATCCATTTGGGTCAACTATGATGAAATCCCTGACAATGGTATTGACGACGACCAAAATGGTTATATCGATGATATCCACGGGTGGAATTTTATCGGTGGCAAGGATGGTTCGCAAGTGGGTGCTGATACTTATGAGATGGTTAGAATCTATGCCCAATTGCGAAAGAAATACAATGACATAGATCCTGCGAGCCTATCGGACAAAGAGCTTGAAGAGTACAACTTATTCAATGAGTATGGCAAGAAAATCGAGTCTTCGATCAAAAGTTCTAAGCAGAAGTACGATGAATTTGAGAGAGAAAGCGAAGCACTATATCCCGCCATGGACGTCATCAAATCTCTGTATCAGGATTCTCTATTGAATGAAGTGGTGATTGACTCTCTATTTAAAGTTGGTCAGCAAGATCAGATGATTGCTGCCAACATTTTGTCCTTCTTTCTCAAAGAACTGGGTTATGTCCCTTCGTATGAAGAAATCCGAGTCCAAGTGACCGACCCCATAGAAGAAGCCCTGAAGTATTATGGTACAAAATGGAAGTATAGCTGGAATCCGGATTTTGATCCTCGAGACATTGTTGGTGACAACTATGAGGATGTCAATGAACAATACTATGGCAATAATATGGTTGAAGGTCCCGATGCCATGCATGGAACACATGTCTCCGGTATCATAGCCGCTGTAAGAAATAACCAGATCGGAATGAATGGCATCACCAACAATGCCAAAATAATGGTCATTCGCGCCGTTCCAGATGGAGACGAGCGAGACAAGGATGTCCAAAATGCGATACGTTATGCCGTCGATAACGGTGCCTCTATCATCAATATGAGCTTTGGCAAGGGTCACTCTCCGGAAAAACAAGCAGTAGATGATGCTGTGCGATATGCCGAAAAACACGATGTACTGATCGTTCACGCTTCGGGCAACAGCAATGCCAATCTCGATGACACTCCAAATTATCCCAATGACCACTTTCTACACCCTAAGGGTTTTCTATTCTGGAAGAAGAAGAAGGCTAAAAACTGGATCAGTGTAGGTGCAGCCGGTCCTGAAAAAGGAGAAAATATGGTTGCCGGATTCTCCAATTACAGCAAAACAGATGTCGATGTATTTGCTCCCGGCGTTCATATATATAGTACTGTACCCGACAATAAGTATGAAATCTCTCAAGGTACTTCGATGGCGGCACCCGTGATCACCGGAGTGGCGGCACTCATCCGTTCGTACTTCCCAAAACTAACCGCTCAGCAAGTTAAGGAAGCACTTCTTCTGAGTACAACACCGGATGACACCTTGGTCAAAAAACCCGGAAGTGAAGAATTGGTACCCTTTTCTTCCTTGTCGGCGAGTGGTGGAGTTATAGATGTAACGAGCGCAATTAAAGTAGCTTCAAAAATGAAGGGCAAGAAGAAGTTAAAGAAACGTAACACCATCAGAGCTTGAGCATATGTACTGCTCTCTTATTCATGGGGCTACAAGGACTCTTGATCTCGATCCAAGTACCGACCACATCACTCCCAAGTGTAAAGCATTGCAAGTTGTCGATGCGCAGTATAGTAACAAATCATAGTGCTTTCTACGAGAAATATGACTGTACTTTCAGAAAGGATGCTTATATTAGACTTCGGTAAATACTGAGCCTTATGTCAAGTATATCTAAAAGAAAAAGAAAAAGCCGCGAAGCAAAGCGCAACAGAGCACAAGAAAAACGCATCATTATCTGGACGATTTCCATTACGATCATCGTTCTTATCATCACCTATATCGCATTTATCAGAAATTTATAGCCTTTTCAGGTCTGATGGGTTGGACATGTGTGAGCGGTAGCAAAATTGAGAAATAGCAACACTCAGCATTGAATAAGCCGGCTCAAGTCCTAAAGGGATATCGAGCATTAATTTAATCCGGTTTCTTCCACAAACAAAAAAAAAGAGTCATTGCACTTTAGCAATCACTCTTTTAACCTTTATGTAAACTATTTAGATGAAAACGTTGTCTGGCTTAGTGCAAGGATCTTGCCAAACATTAAATTTATATTAAATATATTTTTTATCGTTGTGTAATTATGAAACTAAACCTCGACGTCAGAAGCTCCAGCAGTCAAGCATGGTTAGATGCAGTACTGTCGGATTTTGACAGTTTTTTGCAGGATCATGCCGACTGCGAGCGCAAGGCATCATCGATGGCGATGAGTTTTATCGCCAAATATCCCGATCGCTTAGAAATAATCCCCGAGCTCATTGAGACGGGCATTGAAGAACTTGAACACTTTCAAGAGGTCTATAAGATTATGAGACAACGCGGTATTGCTCTGCGCCATTCGATGGGAGAAGACATCTATGTAAAGCGTCTCATCGAGCAATGTCATTCGGGGCGAAACGAAAGGTTCAGAGACCGTCTCCTCATCGCATCTGTTTTAGAGACACGTGGAGCTGAGCGATTTAGACTTGTAGCAGGAGGACTTGAAGATCCTGATCTCAAGCGATTTTACAAAATGCTTTGGACTTCCGAAGCCAAGCATGGACACCTCTTTGTTAAGATGGCACTCAACTATTTTGATGCTCAAGATGTATATGACCGTTTGGATTGGTGGATGGATCGGGAGGCCGAAGTGATTGAAGGTCTAGAGATTCGGCCAGCATTGCACTAATGGGTGACATCTCTATGGCTTTATAGACCGGGATATCAGGATAGATCGCATCCCGTACAAAATGTAAGTACTTCATCAATCTAAATGCATCAAACCATTGATAAAACGCCTTCTCAAAGGTCGCCAATTGCTTGGCATTGGCTCTGAGTTTATGGATATTCTCTATAAAATCTTGTCCTTCTAAATATAGTCTCAATCCATCGGGAAGCGACTTGAGCAATGATTGTGCTTCACCCACATACAATTGTTTAATTCCCTCGATGAGCATCGTCAAATCCAAAAATGGCTGAGGATGATATACATAGTATATGCCTGTATCAGCTAAGAGATCTTGCACCGCACGACCTGTGCCAAATGGCACACGATCAGAAGCACGTCCGGAAGGATATACGCGACATGTCGTCAGATCAGCTATGGTACCTTTCTTGGTGAATTTATGGATAAAGTAAAAATCCTCGCCGGCCTTACGGCGATTCATCCGTCCTACTTGAAGATAGGATGACGCCCTTACGGCAAAGGCACTTCCAATGGTCTGAAAAGCATAGGGCAATCCGATATATCGTTGCATACCGATAAAATAATGAAGGAAAGCCTCATATTGACGTATGGCATAACGATGCTTTTGCGTCGGAATCTCCCGTATGCGATGCTCGAATGAGATGGAGATCAGCTCTGTCCTAGGTTGCCTATTAAAGTAATCCTTTATTTTTATTAAGTAATTGGTTGACACTTCGCAATCTGCATCGAGGTTGACAATAATCCCGTCATACATTTTCTCTATATCCCCAAAGCGGAGAGCAGCCTCATCCATTGCCAATCTTCGTGCCGTACCCACTCCGGCTATCTTATCGGGAATCTCATCTATATATATCACATGCAATGTCCAATCTCTAATTTTTTGTGCATAGGCCATGGCTTCTTTATAACAACGGATGTTAACTTGTCTATCCTCCTGTAAAACAGTCGCTCCTTCGTTGATCAACACAATGACTTCAAACTGTATGTTGCTTCGATCACACCGATTCAACGATTCTAAAACCCTGACTATGTCGCTTTCAGAACATGCCGGTATGACAACAATAAGACCTATAGGTTGTGACAATACACTAGGCATCAATCTTTTTCCTATAGACTCATCATAAGACCGTGTCACAGCATGAATGGGATTGTCTTTTCTCACAGGATGACTTCAA
>JAJRXG010000239.1 GCA_024276375.1 Bacteroidota bacterium
ATATCACCTCCCATAAAGCCACGGTATGGTGCAGGCGGATTGTCTGAGGTGTGCACAAAGTTATTGTTGGGATTTCCATCATAAAATCGATCCGTCATAAGAAAGTAAACCGTGGCATTCTCCCACAGAAAAGGAGGGTTTACGGGATTGACTATATTGTTTGACTCGCATGATCCCATTATAAAGAGAAATACAAGTATGAGGTAAGTCGAATATGATGTTTTCATAATGGAGTAAGGTACTGTACAATATATTAAGAAACAAAAAACACAAACCACTTGGTGATATGGAATGTTGAAGTATTCTATATTGAGCCAACATGAAAAGCGACCACAATCTATATTAAATGCTGTTTAACAAAAAGCCTAGTGGAGGGGAACTACTCGATGGTGGAAAAAAAGTGTGGATGTTAGGTAATACCATATCCAATTCGCTTTTGGGAACACCAAACCAAAGGGCTATTTCAGCAAAATATTCATCCGATGCAGTCGTAGGAATCAATCTACCCCTTCCGACATCCAGAGGATTACCAAGGTTTAAATCGGGATATTGGCCATATATTTGGCCGCCATTGACTGCCCCTCCCAGCACAAAATGATTACCGCCCCATGCATGATCAGAGCCATTGCCATTGGAAGTAAGGGTTCTGCCAAAATCAGAAATAGTAAAAGAAGTGACATCGTTTTCTACACCCAATTCAACCGTTGCAGCATGAAATTGCCCAAGCGCTTCATCTAGAACACCAAGCATATTTATTTGATTATTGAGCACTTCATCATGGTGATCCCAACCATGATAATTGATAAAAAAGACTTGGCGGGTCATCCCCAGTTCTGACCGTGCTGCAATAGTTTGAGCGGCGACCTTTAGATCTAATGCAAGAGGATTGTCAGGAGAGAAGGTAGTGGTTAGTGGGCTAGTATTACTGATAGCTGTTTGGTATTTTAAGTGTGATTCTTGAGATTGACCGAGGATATTATTGAATGTTTGATCGTAAAGATTTGCATATCCAGAATCAAATAGACTATCCAATGCTGCTGCCTTTATCATGTCAAACGGATTAGATGCCTCATAGCGATTGATCCCGATGCTACCATTTTTGGTAAGTGTAAACGGGGCAACAGTGTTGCCTGTCTGAAACAAGTTTGTACCAGATAATGAAAGGTTCATGGAGATACTCTGATTGGTATTCATAGTACAGAGGATATCAGCCATTCGGCCTGCCCACCCCAGACGTCCCCTTTTATCAGGTGTGGCAGTCTGCCAATGAGCGACTTCATCTACGTGTGAGAAAAGACCCAGTGGAAGTTTAACACTACTAGCATTATAACTACTCAATGATACAGGCTCGACAAGAGATCCAACGTTAGCTACAAATGCTAGTTTGTCTTGATTGTATAGAGATTGTAGATTGGGGAGTACTGGGTGAAGACCGAGTTCACGGCCGTTATTCATCCCGCCTTGTAACGATAGCAAGCTATTGCGATCTAAGGCTAGTGTGCTCCTTACTGTTTGATATTGTTGATGTTCGCTGATACCTCTTGGAACAAGCATATTAAACGAATCATTGCCTCCAGCGAGCAGAATGCAAACCAATGCTTTGTATCCAGAAGGGCTGTTATAACCAGCACTGGCATTGAGCGCGTTAAGATTGAGCAATGTGGAGAGAAACGTTGTGCTTCCTATGGCGGCACAGCTGGCTTGACCTAAAAATGTGCGCCTGTTGATGTTCTTAGTTTTACTCATAGCTATTACTTTAGCACATTGAACTCTGGTGATGCCGTTATAAGGTAGATCGCCATTTTAACCTTGTCCATAGAGGCACTGGTTGACAATTGATTAATTGCATCTATAACTATTGTTTTAGTGTGGTTCTTTAATGTTCCATTGGTCAATTTTATATCAAGATGATCAACAAGGGCAGCAGCATTACCACTCAGTTGAATCTCCTCATCAAAGTTCAATTGTGCTATCCCTTGATCTAGCAATAACGGCTGATCTAATACTACTACTGTATCTATCATATTGACATATCCGATAGAGGTAGATGAGTTAAAAATCTGAAATTCTGGTGCTGCAATCGCAAGATCTCCAAGTATTCCTGGTGGGCTATAATTGTACTGATAAAAGTTAAACACATGAGGAGCTCGAAGAGGGCCTTGTCCTGTAGATTCTTCGATGTTCAATCCTTCTGAATAGAAAGTACCTTGGGAACTTGATATATTGAAGGCCTTGTAGAGCTGGGTGAAACGCAATATCGGTTCTTTTAGTTTTCCATGTTCGGGATCGCTAATCCAACCACAACTGCGTGCCTCATCATCTAACAGAATGGCTTTAATAACTGCGCCCAAATCTCCTCTGACTCCTTGGCCGTTATCATTAAACACCTCAGCGACCCGCTGAACGTATGCTGGTGAAGGGTCGGACTTTACAAATCTCTGTATCAATCTAATCGCAAGAAACGGGCCCACATTGGGGTGATTAAAAATATTATCTATGGCATCATTGATGTCTTTTAAACCCGTTTGACCAGCGGGGACAACAGTATTGTTTAGCAAGAATTTTTGTCCTTGTTCATGTTGATCCTCATGCATGACCATAGGACGTGTCATATAAGACATTTGATCCTTGTTGGCTACTAAACCAGCCTTTTGACCGAAGGCACGACCCTCTGCACCGAGACCAGTAAATACTTTAGCAAATTGGATTATGACATCATTGTCATATGTTGGGATATCTTGATTCTGGGCATCTTTTTTTCTTGTACCATCGATATTGAGTTCATACAGACCTATCGAGAACAATTGCAATACTTCCCGTGCATAATTTTCATCAGGAAAAATATTGAGACTTGGATTGCTTTTGGGATTATTGAGATGACTTAAGTAAAACCCCATCATTGGGTTAAGTGTCACATCGTAGAGCAGATCTCTATAATTGCCAAATGCGTGTTTGGACATAAGGTCATAATAGTTCGTTAAGCCATCACCAAAATTGAGCAAAAAACTACGACTCGAAATGACTAATACCTGACTTAATGCATACGCCATTCGATCTCTCAAATAATCTTCGCCTGTAAGAATGTTTTGCCACCAAGTACGATGAAAATTTGTCCAATACAATATGGCTTGTTGGCCGTATTTGCTCACGAAGTATAGATGATTAAAATAGGAGTTGTGTGGAATCGACAATTGCCAATTTATCCATTGCTCAAAACCCATCGCACTGAGCTCATCGACCATCGTATTATCTGCGCCAAAAGATGCTTGCACTAAAAATCTGTAGCTTTCTTCGTTTTTCAGACCCGAGAGACCCGAGATACTCTTGATTCCATTATCAGTTCCACTTGATGTTGTGTTGATGCCATAAGTATGACCATTGCCGATAAAATCACTATAAGTAATACGCGGTGTGGGTTTTGAGATGACAGCTTGCTCAAACACGGTATTGGGATTAGATGCACAGTCCACGATATATGCAGAAAACATACCATTCTGACTCACTATAAAATCTTCTTGGAGATCTAATTTTGTTTTAAAGAAAAACGATACGTCATTGACTTCTCCCACAATACCTGATGTAACAATTGAATCTTGAGAGTAGTAATCACCCGTAGGAATTGAATCTCCCGTCATCCATTCTATGAGTCCTTGTTGCGGTTTGTTTAAATCCATACGAATGACTTCTGTGCAAGTTCCATCGGAGATTGTCACATGGTATGTCCCCTCATTCTGTATTGTGATCATCGAATCCGTAGATCCTGTAGACCACTGATAAGATAGTGTAGTATTGGACATAGTGGATACGGCGAGAAGATTAAAGTCTTCTTGACAGATCTGATAGTTCACTACGACTTCAGGTGAAAAATTGGTGCAAGGCATATTCGTTACACCTACCTCAACTTCGCTGATTCCTGTACAGTTGCCTCCATAGTTATCTTGAATATCTAAGAGGAGATATCTAGACTTATATGGTGTAAAGATCTGAAATCCCTGACCCATATAAGAAGTGGTTCCAGTAGCTTGAGTGATGGTATAGTCACCTTGATGTACCCAGATATTACTATCCAAAGAGGAGTACACTGAGAAGTTTCTGACACCATACTGAGTACTGTCAAGATTGTAATTCCAGATATGCAATGAATCTATAGTATAAATCTCACTAAAGTCATATTGAATCCAATGGCTAGGGACGTTTGTATGAACAGCATTGGGATCTTCATTACATGACATCCAACTCTCTTCCCAGACATTGGATTGGTTAAAAGGGTTACATTGTTGTCCAACAAGCAGACCTGTGTAGCATAGACCGATTATGGTCAAAAGGGTAGTGTAGTTTTTCATTTTATTTTGCGACACATAAATATAGAAATAATTAAAGATTACAGATAAACCGAAAGATTTTTAACAGAACACCTTTAATATGTTTTGTATCATTTCTGGGGAAGGGGTGTCTCAAACGAGGAAGAATCTGGCTAAATGAATCGATATTTGACACCGATCAATAGACCAAACAATCTACCATAACATTACCCAAGTACAAAAATCGCAGGACGTTTTCCTACCCTTTGTGATTTCCAATCTTTGATCGATTGGGTGATGATTGATTCAGTGGAACTATTGAGATCACAGGCCACGGTCAATGAGCGATGGCCGGGGATGGTTTTGCAGATGGCTTGGAGTAGTCTGTCATTGCGATATGGTGTCTCCATCCATATTTGTGTGTAACCGGACTGTTGAAGTGCTTGATCTATGTG
>JAJRXG010000240.1 GCA_024276375.1 Bacteroidota bacterium
CAAGGAAGACCATCACTCTTGCGGGTGACAGATATCTTGTAGTGGCCGATACCCGTAAATCGGATATAAGATCCTGAATTTCCAAAGGCAAATGTGCTCGCAAAACCGGGATCCGTCTGCGCTAGGTTAGTATTAGAATATTCTATAGCGAGACTATCTGGTGTTGAACCATCTATGTTCATGATAGTCAATTCATAATCCAGCGGATCTGCTGTAGGATCTTCCCCTTTTAGGATGTGTTTCGCATTGATAACTGCGGTACAATTTTGATCCAATGACACATTCACACCACCATTGCAGGCGAGACCCTGTCCAAAGGACAAGTGTGACATTGTAAAAAAGAGCAGTAAGACGAAACACCTGAGAGCGAAGGGTATAATCTTCGAAATGTAAATTTTGCTCATAGGCATGACAAAAAGTTTAGGTTAAAAAATGATGTTCCTTAACCGATGGCACCACGTGCCACAACTTTTTGAAATATAGAAGGGATTATAACTGTATCACATGAGATTAAAATATGATACAGACAGATTGAATAGCATAGCGATGAATTTTGGGGGAAACATCATATACTATTCGTATCGTGCCTTTGCACGAACTATCAGATGAACACTTATCAAGAATCAAAAACCGATGTTCAGGATTTTCAATTAGAGAAGCCGACCACGTATCTATGATCAGCTTCTTTAACTTTTAAAAACCTAAACAAGGGCTAATAAAACTTGGGGAGTGCACCCTGATAAGCACAAAAGTAAGAGAGGAACACGGTTAATAGGAATTTTGGTAGCGGTAAATATCAAATTTTTTAATCATTGATAATACTTTTTAATCATACGTTGCTACATCGTGATCCGCCAAATACTCCTCCATAGGACGGCTAAAACTCTGCGCCCAATAGACTCCTCGCTTAGAAAGACCCATGTGGGTTACATCGGGATCCATCAACATCCTGCAATGTGAAGGGCTCTTCTTCCATGCTTCTAGTACGCTGTAAAAATCGTCATACCCAAAGCCCAAATTCTCCCCTACTTTCTGCCAGTTGTATCCTATCGCTTCAAGTCGGTCACCCAGATCTTGACCTTCCAAGGATCTATGATCAAAGTGATTATGGCGCTCCATATACAACGCATATCTTCTTGAGACTTGATACAGGCGTTGATCCCAAATGACCGGTTTCACAGGTCTCATCTTTCTTCCACCGCAGCTACATCCGCTGGTACGCAATAGATTTATCTCCGCCATCACGCGATTTATATCCGCATGTGTAGGTTGTGCCAATAAAACAAAAGTCTGTGAAAAAATCAAAAACATCCCAAGGAGGAATCGCATATAAAGCTATATGTTTTTAGTCAAGTGTCGTCCTTGATTACAAGGTCACTTATACATTTCTATAATCCGATCTGTAGCCTCGTTCAATAAATCATAAACGCAACCAAATCCACCACCATAATATGGATCCGGGACAGAACGGTTTTGCCCAGGATTAACGAAATTGAGGATCAACTTTATTTTGTCATGATGATTTTTATCTTGAGATAAATGGATGACATCGTTATAGTTGGAGCTATCCATGACCAATATAAGATCATAATAATCTAAATCACTTAGGCCAATTTGTCGCGATCTCTGACTGCGGATATCTATACCGTGCTTATCCATTTCTTCAATAGATCGGCGATCCGGTAGGTCTCCTAAATGATATCTGCTTGTTCCGGCAGAATCAACTTCCCACTTCAACCCTTCACTTTTGATTTTTTGTTGCAATAAACCATGAGCAATAGGTGATCTACAGATATTGCCCAGACAAACCATTAGTATTTTCATATATACTTCTTAATTCATTTTATTGGTCAATTTTATGTTAACAGATTAAA
>JAJRXG010000002.1 GCA_024276375.1 Bacteroidota bacterium
TCACGGATAGCAACCTTGCGACTTACTAATACTTCTGGTTCGTTACACCAGCGTATAGAGGACTTTCACCTCATTAGATTAATTCGTATCTTTATACGAAAAAGATGCCCATGCTGGGCACACACAAAGTATAAAAATAATAGCCGTAATAGCAGTAAATATAAACATTGTAGTCCGCAACAACATTGGCCGTAAATTGAAAAATTCTACTTCCGAAATCGGCTACTATTCTTATACAAATCGTTATCTGCAATTAGAACAACGAAAATGACAACAACATGAAATTTAAAAATATAAAGCCATTTATTGGAGCAAAGAATTACCAAGAGTCAAGACGATTCTATGAAGAGTTGGGATTTGAAGTGATGGACGGTGAAAAGTATTGTGAGGTTAAAGTAAATGACCAATTAGGCTTTTGGTTGCAGGATTATTACCAAAAAGAATGGGTCAACAATTCAATGATATATTTGGAAGTTGACGATATAGAAAAATACGAAAAAGAATTGATTGCAAAAGGTTTGCAGGATAAATATAAGTATGTCAGATTTACAGAAATAAAGACCTTTGATTGGGGACGTGAAATTTTTATGCACGACCCATCAGGTGTGTTATGGCATTTTTGTCAACTAAATAAATAGAAATTATGTACAAAGACATTATCACTTACGAATTAGCGGAAGGCACAACAAAAGAGCAATTGATTAAAATTGCAAAACAAATCGTTAATGATTGGATGAAAAACCAAATCGGATTTATCAAATGGGAAATCCATACAAATAATGAGGGAAGTTTTACAGACATTGTATATTGGAAATCAAAAGAAGATGCAAAATTAGCAGAAAAAGAAATGGTTAATATTCCTAACGCATCTGATTGGTACGGTTGCTATAAAGAAGGTACAATATCGAGCAAGAATTTAACAACTATTGCTGAATTTTAATACAAAACTATGGAAACAAAAATTCAATTAAAACATCCCGCAGGAAAGAATGCAGTCCGATTGGATATTGAAAAATATGAAGTCCTAAAAAATGCAATTTTATTGAGCCTTAAAGACAAACAAGAATTATCTCATTCTGAAATTCTTCAATCAATTGAAAAGAACTTTGCTGCGAATGACATCAAATTTGAAGGCTCAATTGAATGGTATATGCAATCTATAAAAATGGATTTGGAAGCAAAATGTATTATAAGTAAAAGTGGAAAATCACCTGCAAAATACATCTTGGTTGAATGCATAAAAGCGGATAACAAAGGCTATACGTAATACTTCCTGCGGCCGCACTACGTATAGCCAAACCGTTGGTGTGCCACGAGGTGGTACTAATCCGGTTGGTGTAAATCCCACCAGGGCAATCAACTGTTCACCCTGAAGATTAACGGACAGTTAGCTTTGCGAGAAGTTCGCTGAAGCTTCGTTATATCAAATATTCAAGCCGTAATGCGCAAGCGTGAACCCGCAGTAGCTTCGAGAAGTATATTCGTAGAATTGGGGACAGTGTTGACGGTCTGGAACCCTGCCATACTGCAAGGCTCTCAAGTCACATAGCGATATTTTTAACAGGACTAATAAAAATTTTACTATACTTATCCCTATATTTGGCAGTGACAATTCAGCTTGAGTGCTTTTGCGATATACAATTGTAATATTTTTGTTTAGGCGAGGCTCGGTTTATTGAGAATAGCATCGTAATTGACAATAAAGTAGGCGAAGCATAACGGGAAAAGTGTTTTTTTTAGCCAAAATGACGCCTACCTGAATAGCAACAAATTGAGACATATGAAAAATCTTATTACTTATTATTTGACTATTCTAATCCCACTTCTATTATTAGTCCTATTATCTAAGACAGCTATGATTAACTCGACATGGTTCTTTATATGTCTTATGTTTTATGTATTCGTCTATAGGACTTATACAGACGGAAAAAGATTAATAGCAAAGGGAGTAATTTATGGAAAGGACGTCTGGAGAATATTAATTCCAGGACTACGTCTTAAATATTTTAGGGAGCTTTATCTTAGTTGAGGACATCTGAATCTAAGCATGCTAGGTAAATAAGACAAAGATCTGGGTCTTTAGGTAACAATTGCGACTTATTTCAAACCTTCTGTGTATTGATTTTCGTCTCTATACCCTCAAGCAACAAGGTAGTCTCACCATCTAATGTATCAACAATATCAATGCTGTTAGCGAGTACTTCATCGGCGATGTAGTCTCTGTAGGATTGCAATGATTGTTGGATTTGGTCATGGTGAAGTAGTTTCACCTCGATCCGGTCGGTGACCTCATACCCATTGTCCTTACGTAGATTCTGAATGCGATTGATCAGTTCTCGAGCGATACCTTCTTTTTTGAGATCATCTGTGATAGTGACATCGAGGGCAAGCGTTATCTCTCCATCAGTGGCTACTTGCCAACCGGGTATCTCATCTGCGCTGATATCAAAATCTTCGAGCGTAAGAGCATAAGTATTCTCACCGATGACGAGTGAATAAGTACCAGATTTTTCAATATCACTGATTGTCTCCTGACTTAAGTTAGAGATAAGTTGAGCTGCCACTTTCATATCTTTGCCCAACTTTCGACCAAGGGTTTTGAAATTCGGTTTGATCCTTTTTTTTATTACCCCGGACGACTCCTTGATATAATCTATTTCTTTGATATTGACCTCGGAGCGAATAAGGTCACTAACGGCTTCTACCTGAGACTGAAATTCACTATTTAGGACAGGGAGCAGTATCTTTTGGAGCGGCTGGCGTACCCGGATGCCTTCTTTTTTGCGTAAGGATAAGATAAGAGAGGATATCCGTTGCGCATAGTCCATCCGCTCTTGCAAATCCTTGTCGATGAGTTGTTGTTCTACAGGAGGCATCAGTGCTAAATGCACGGAGATGTGCTTTTCTTGTTGGGTAGCTTCATTGAGGTTCCGATACAGCCAATCAGCAAAAAATGGGGCGATAGGAGCCATTAACTTGGAGATGGTAAGGAGGCATTCGTACAGCGTTTGATAAGCGGCTATTTTGTCATGTTCATATGATCCCTTCCAGAATCTACGGCGACATAGCCGCACATACCAGTTGCTCAAGTGAGATTCTACAAAGTACTGGATTTTTCTACCTGCAGCAGTGGATTCATATAGACTGTATTGATTGTCCACTTCTTGGATGAGGGTATTGAGTTCTGATATAATCCAACGATCTATCTCTGGTCTCTCTACCAAAGGGATCTGATCTTGTTCGTAGGCAAATTGGTCTAAATTGGCATAAAGGGAGAAGAAGGAATAGGTATTGTAGAGGGTTCCAAAAAATTTGCGTTTGACTTCTACGATTCCAGCTTCATCAAATTTGAGGTTGTCCCAAGGTTGTGCATTGGTCATCATATACCATCGTGTTGCATCTGCTCCGTGGGTCTTAAGCGTCACAAATGGATCAACAACGTTTCCGAGGCGCTTGGACATCTTGACACCATTCTTGTCCAAGACCAAGCCCGTACTTACGACATTTTTGAAGGCAACGCTATCTTTGACCATTGTGCCGATAGCATGCAGAGAATAAAACCAACCCCTCGTTTGATCTACTCCCTCACAGATAAAATCTGCCGGAAAATTGCGATCAAAAATCTCTTGATTTTCCATAGGGTAATGCCACTGTGCATACGGCATAGACCCGGAATCAAACCATACATCGATCAAGTCAGATTCTCTCTGCATCTTACGACCATCATCGGATACTAGAATGACGTTGTCTATATATGGCTTGTGTAAATCATCCGGTACAGATTGTGTAAGACCAAGTTCCTGATTAGCTTTCTCTATTTCGCGCATTAATTCTTCGATGGAGCCGATGCATATTTCACTCGTTCCATCTTCTGTACGCCAGATAGGCAGCGGGATCCCCCAGAACCGCGATCTTGATAGATTCCAATCTTGGAGGTTCTCCAACCAATTGCCAAAGCGTTTTTCTCCAGTATGTGAGGGTTTCCAATTGATGGTGTTGTTGAGCTCCACCATGCGATCTCGTACACTTGATGCTCTAATAAACCAACTGTCGAGCGGGTAGTACAATATAGGTTTGTCCGTACGCCAGCAATGTGGATAATTGTGTTGATACTTCTGGACATTGAAGGCCTTATTGTTCTCCTTCAGCCATATGGCGATATCAATATCCACCGGTCTATATGTCTCATCCGATTCGTCTTTATAATTCTTTACATACCGACCGGCAAAATCAGTGACACTATCTACAAACTTCCCTTGTTTGTCAACCAAAGTGAGAGATCCCAAACCATTTTGTTTGCCTACACGCATATCATCTGCACCAAATGAAGGGGCAATATGCACAATACCCGTACCATCAGAAGTAGAGACGAAGTCGGCGAGAATCACCTTAAAGGCGTCTCCATCTGTGGGCTGAACATAAGGCATCAACTGATGATACCGGATTCCTTCGAGTTGATCACCCTTATACTCACCGATCACTTTGAAGGGGATAATCTTATCGCCGGGATCGTAGGCGTCATAATCTGCCTCTGCCTGTTGAGGTTTGAACCATTTGGCCAGAAGATCCTTGGCAAGGATGATATTGACGGGGAGTGTGGTATAAGGATTGTAAGTGGCAACTTTTGCGTAGGTGATTTTTTTACCTACGGCGAGACCGACATTGGAAGGCAAAGTCCATGGAGTAGTCGTCCAAGCGATGATGTAGAGGCCGCCTTGCGCATTGTCTTCAAATAAGTGTTTGGAATCAGAATTTCGAATGACTTCAAACTGTGCTACTGCGGAAGTATCTGAAACATCCTTGTACGCTCCGGGCATATTGAGCTCATGAGAACTCAGTCCGGTTCCGGCAGCCGGGCTATAGGGTTGGATAGTATAACCCTTGTAAATCAGACCTTTTTGATGTAAATCCTTTAGAAGGTTCCAGACGGATTCTATGTAGTTGTTTTCAAAGGTGATATACGGGTGATCGAGATCTGCCCAATATCCCATCTTGCGGGTCAAGTCGTCCCAGAGTTCTTTGAACTTCATGACGGCTTCACGACAAGCTTTATTATATTCCTCTATCGATATTTTAACCCCAATATCATCCTTGGTAATACCCAATTGGTTTTCGACCTTCAATTCAACCGGGAGGCCGTGGGTATCCCAACCTCCTTTGCGTTCTACCCGCTTGCCTTTCATGGTTTGGTATCGACAGAACAGGTCTTTGACCGCTCGTGCCATAACGTGGTGTATGCCGGGTTTGCCGTTGGCGGAAGGAGGCCCTTCATAGAAGACAAAAGCATTATCGAGAGATCGTTCTTCGATACTTCTCTTAAACACCTCTTTTTGTTGCCAAAACGACAGCACACCCTCATCGATTACCGGGAGATTTAGGCCTTTATATTCTCTAAACTTCGTCATTTGCTTTGTCAATTGAGGTGCGAATATCGGTATAAGAGTGCAGGTGTGCAATGTGAGGTAAGTATTGTCCAAGAATCAGTAATGAATATTGTGGTTTCGAAAGTTGTTTTATTGGGTTTCTTGGAATAATTTACGCTTGAAACATAATTGACAAGGCTTAAACGGCTTCGATTATGTATAATCGCTCTCATGTTTTAACAATAAATTGAAAGATGTAATGAACTTACTTTTCTTGCATCAAGAATTCTACGGTTTGAGATAGTATATTTGAGAAAAAAGAGATCGTAATGAGTACAGATAGACCATGGCTAAAAAACTACCCTAAGGGAGTTCCCGCAAATATTGATGAAACCTGTTATCTTTCGTTGGTTGATTTTATAAAGGAAAAAAGCAAAGAATTTAGTAAACGGCGGGCATTTTCGTGTCTTGGAAAGGAGATGCGTTTTAAGGAAGTGGATACGTTATCGGATCA
>JAJRXG010000241.1 GCA_024276375.1 Bacteroidota bacterium
ATTGAGGGCTTTGGCGACTTGTTGAGCATTGCGCATTTGTTCCTCCATGCGGATTTTAAGTGTTTCCAAACTTCTAAGAAGTAGCCAGCAGGTATTAGGACTAGGCATATTGCCGAGGAAGGTGCGCAACACTTTTATACGCGTGATAAATGTATGATTGCCCATCACCGCTCCTGCTATGAGATCGCTGTGTCCACCTATGTACTTAGTGGCAGAATAAACGACGAGGTCGGCGCCAAGTTGGAGCGGATGTGACCATAAGGGTCCCATATATGTATTGTCAACAGTGACAAGTATATCGCGATCGGGGGCACTATACTTTGTTGCGATGTTCTTACACATCGTGATGTCGATCAACTCGTTGGTGGGGTTGGCGGGAGTTTCGATATAGATCATAGCCAACTGATCTGCCTTGCCTGTTGCGTCAATTAACTTTTCAATCTCTTCTTGGTCTTGTCCGGGATAAAATGGCATGGCTTCAATACCGATTTTAGGAAGAAAATGATGTATAAAGTGATCAGTTCCTCCGTAAACGGGAGAGCTATACAGCAAAAGATCTCCGGGTGTTAAGAACTCCAGCAAGGCGGTAGAAATGGCCGACATACCACTCTCAAATACTGCTGCCTCCTCCGCTTGATCCCAAAGACACAAGCGATTTTCGAGGATCTCAAGATTGGGATTGTTGATACGCGAATAAATAAGCCCTGAAGACTCATCCTCCTTAGGGCTTCTCAATCCATAAGCCAACTCAAAGAAGGCTTTACCTTCCTCTGCCGTCTGAAAGACAAAGGTCGATGTTTGAAATATAGGTGTTTTTACTGCGCCCTCGGACCATTCGGGTTTGTAGCCATAGGACATCATGAGGGTTTCCGGTGCGTGTCTCGATTTATCCATAAGGCAATAGATCAGTTATAAACACTTCAAATTTAGTTTATTTATGACGATTATTCTTTCTATATTTTATACTAAAGAAAATTTATCCTATATTGACTCAATTTGAAGATAAAAAGTAGTTTTAATACATAAAATATTTGCTTAAAGCGAAAAATCAACTGTGACATGCCTTATCAAATAGATGCTATCGACAAGCGGATTCTCAATCTATTGCAAGAAGATGGAAAAAGGAGGATCAGGAATATAGCAGAGACATTGGGAATGTCCAACACACCTGTATTTGACCGGATCAAAAGATTGGAGAGAGAAGGTTATATCAAAGGGTATATTGCAGTACTGGATAGCGCCTTATTGGGTTATGGTATGGTTGCATTTTGCTCTGTGACGCTAGAACGGCATCACAGGACATTTATCATTCAGTTTGTGACGGAGATCCAAGAGTTGCCGGAAGTTCTTGAGTGCTATCATATAGCTGGGTCATTTGACTATCTTCTCAAGATTGTGGTGAAGGATATGGATGCATATCAGCATTTTATTTCGGACAAGTTGGCATCGTTGGCCAATATCGGTAGAGTCCAAAGTTCTTTTGTAATGACGCAAGTCAAGCATTCGCGGATTCTATCATTATGAGCCTACAAAGGCAATGGCAGTTGTCTCCTTTCGTTTTTGCTCGTCTGATGAACTGATACGGTCAAATTTGACGAGAAAAATGGTGGATATTTTTTTTGACCGCTATAACTCATTAAATTGGGATTTTAATTTCACTAGCTTTTATGGAAAGATAAAAAATTGAGCAGGTATGACAGAGCAAATGAAATCGTTGGAGGAGTACAAGGCAAGTTATAAAAGAAGTGTAGAAGATCCGGAGGGATTTTGGGAAGACCAAGCCAAAACATTTCATTGGCATAAGCCCTGGGACACAGTTCTAAAGTGGAACTTTAATGAACCTAAGATAGAATGGTTTCAAGGGGGTAAACTGAATATAACGGAAAACTGTCTTGACCGTCATATAGCTTCTCGAGGGGATCAAGTGGCCATACTCTGGGAAGCCAATGATCCGGATCAACCATCTGAAGCTATAACGTATAGACAGTTGCTCGAGCGTGTCTGCCAATGTGCTAATGCGCTCAAGTCCTTGGGAATCCAAAAAGGGGACAGAGTCGTTCTGTATATGCCGATGGTGCCGGAGCTTGCAGTGGCGGTTTTGGCTTGTGCCCGTTTAGGAGCTATTCACTCGGTGGTATTTGCGGGTTTTTCAGCACAAGCATTGGCGGATCGGGTAAATGATGCCAGTGCCAAAATGATTATTTGCTCGGATTTCAACAATAGGGGCAACAAGGTGATTCCGGTTAAGGCAGTAATAGATGAAGCGATGAAGAAGGGATGTCCTTCTATTGAACATATTTTAGTACATAAAAATTCAGATAAGGATATGGCATTATCTGATCATGAACATTGGTGGCATGACACCGTAGATGTGCAATCTACGACTTGTCCCGCTGAGGTCATGGATGCCGAAGATATGCTATTTATACTCTATACTTCAGGATCAACCGGCAAGCCCAAAGGAGTCGTGCATACTTGTGGAGGGTATATGGTTTATACTTGCTATACATTTCGCAATGCATTTCAATATCAAGATGGAGATATTTACTGGTGTACCGCAGACATAGGATGGATTACGGGACATTCATATATCGTCTATGGCCCATTATTGGCAGGAGCGACAACGATGATGTTTGAAGGAGTTCCTACGTATCCTGACTATGGTAGATTTTGGCAGATAGTAGAAAAGCATAAAGTAAATCAATTTTATACAGCACCTACGGCTATTCGAGCACTTATGGCCGCCGGGGATGATATTCCTGCGGCATATGATTTGTCAACATTGAAAGTGTTGGGATCTGTTGGTGAACCGATCAATGAAGAAGCATGGAATTGGTATAACTCGCACATTGGCAAGGGAAAAGCGCCGATTATTGATACGTGGTGGCAGACGGAGACTGGAGGCATCATGATTACACCATTGCCCGGGATAACAGACACAAAACCCACCTATGCTTCTTATCCCATGCCCGGTATTCAGACTGTATTTGTGGATGCCGAAGGCAATGAGTTGGAAGGCAACGATATAGAGGGTTTGTTGTGTATTAAATTCCCATGGCCATCGATACTCCGTACGACCTATGGTGATCATGAACGATGTCGGCAGACCTACTTTTCAACTTTTGAAGGTTTGTATTTTACGGGAGATGGCGCACGCCGTGATGCAGAGGGTCGAATCCGTGTGATTGGCCGTGTAGATGATGTCATCAATGTGTCGGGACATCGCATGGGCACGGCAGAAGTTGAGAACGCTATAGACGAACATCCTAATGTTATTGAAGCGGCGGTTGTAGGGTATCCTCATAATATCAAAGGACAGGGTATATATGCATATGTCATTGTTGAGCCCACAGACAAGAGCGAAGCTACGCTTACAAATGAAATCAGGGATGTAGTCAATAGGGAGATTGGACCAATAGCCAAACCTGATAAGATTCAAATAGTTCCGGGACTTCCGAAGACCCGTTCGGGAAAGATTATGCGTCGCATCTTGCGAAAGATAGCTTCCAATGAAATGGATAGTCTCGGAGATATTTCTACTTTGTTAAATCCGGAAGTAGTAGCGGAGATTACCAAAGGGGCATTGACTTAGAAATGACTTCAGTGCGATGTGCTCTTTTGTGTCACTGCTTCCTTTAATTTAACCATCGAGATTACTAGGTGTATCGGACACTTTGAATTGCCGTGAGCCTTTGATTTTTTTCACTTACTACGTGTTCTTTTGTCTTACTTTTTTAATCTCCAAGGATGAAAAGCTTTGCGTGATTTGCGTAGTGTTGTGATGGTTCATGTCTCGTAAAAGACAATTGATGGGGCTATGGCGTCTAACGAAGATTCGGGAGCAATGATGTTTTAGATCGTATTTGATTGCGGAAAACCGCAAGGATGAGTATATTTACCATCATTCGGATTGCTGCTTAGAATGACATATG
>JAJRXG010000242.1 GCA_024276375.1 Bacteroidota bacterium
AAAAATGAAATGAAAAAGACTTCAAAAGTTACTTATACTGATGAGTTAAGAACCGTAGCAATACATCTTGCCTCGCAAAATAAAATCATTACAGATGCACCCATTGACAACAACGGCAAAGGAGCAGCTTTTTCTCCTACTGATTTGGTGGCAACGGCATTGGCGAGTTGTCTATTGACCATAATGGGAATCAAAGCTGATGAAAAAGAAATCAGTATAAATGGTGCGCGAGCAGAAGTAACCAAAATCATGGCGTCCAATCCAAGGAGGATAGCCGAAGTAAAGATCAAAGTGATTATACCGCAGCAAACCTATGACAAGAAAATCAGAAAGCTACTCGAAGCTGCTGCAAGAACCTGTCCAGTCGCCTTGTCCTTACATCCTGACTTGGTGCAAAATCTTGAATTTGAGTGGAAAACTACGAACTAAATATGCCGGTGATAGGATTGTCACATCCCTCGGGGGAGGTATCGGGAAGCATCGCTCTGGACGGATCCAAAAGCATCAGCAACCGAGCCTTGATCATCAAGGCATTAAGTGGTGTTGATTTTGAGTTGCAAAGTCTTTCTACAAGCGATGACACTCGTGTGTTAGAACGGCTTTTAAGTTGTGATGCTCAAGAATACAATGTGGGACATGCCGGCACAAGTTTTCGTTTTTTGACAGCTTTTTTGGCTATAAAAGCAGGAAGTCAAATCCTCACCGGGTCTGCAAGGATGTTACAACGACCCATTGGCCCACTGGTGGACGCCTTGCAAGCGATCGGGTGCAATATTGAGTATCTTGGAGTAGCGGGCTTTCCGCCCTTGCACATCCATGCCCCAAGTACACATTTTAAAAACGAAGTGTGGATTGATGCAGGGATCAGTAGCCAGTATATTACAGCATTGATGCTCATTGCTCCAACGCTACCTCGCGGACTAAAGATCGGTCTCAACGGAGATCTGGTTTCTGAGTCATATCTCAAGATGACGATAGCAACGATGGAGGATTTTGGCATTAAGATAGGATATTCTAATCAGATTATTGACATTGCACCACAGTCTTATCATATAAGCAATTATCGCATAGAAGCAGATTGGTCTGCGGCGTCCTACTATTACTCGGTACTTGCTCTAGCCAAAAGGGGAAGCATTAGATTATCAGGATTGTATCGGGACAGTACACAAGGAGATGCTGCGATGATAGACATAGGGCGACGCATCGGTATTGAAACAAATTGGGTCGGAGGGGATGTTGTATTGTCCAAAGTTGCACCACAATCAATGCTCCAATATGATTTTATCAACCAACCAGATATCGCTCAAACAGTTGCTGTCATCTGTGGAGCCTTAGGCATTCAAACCGATTTTTCAGGACTCAAAACTTTGCGTATCAAGGAGACAGACAGAATACTGGCCTTAGATCAAGAGTTGAAGAAAGTGGGGAGTGGGTTTGAGTTGATTCCGTCAGTATCAAGGTCAAAAGAGCACTACAGAATCAGCGGCAAAATGGTCAAGATAAAGAAGACTCCAAGATTTGAAACATATAAAGATCATCGCATGGCGATGGCATTGGCACCATTAGCCCTAATGTTTCCGATAGAAATCATTGATCCGGGAGTTGTTGCTAAATCCTATCCGGACTTTTGGAAGGATATTTCCTCTCTGGGTTTTACGATTTCTGAAGTAAACCCTTGAATCATATTTCAGTGAGATCTTTAGAGCTCACGATCCCAACAAGTTTGCCGTCCTCTATGACAGGGATGCTGTTGATCCTGTGTTTATCCAATATATCTTGCGCCTCTTTAAGCGTTGTGTGAGGGGCGGCACACACTACATCCGTTGTCATAATGTCTCGCACGAGGAGCAATCCGTCGGGTTGTGCAGGAAAGGAAGCGGTAGAAATCATACCGACCAGTTGTCCTTGGAGGTTTTGGACGGGAAGGTGATTGAAGGATTTCCATTGCATTATTTTTTGGGCTACAGCTACAGAGAGGTTGTCTTTGATAGAAATCACATCAGTAATCATTATCTCTTCGATTCTCAGAGGGTGAGATCTGTTTTTCAAAACGTTATTGTGTGAAGCTATCTGGATTTGGTTCCATTGATGAATGGGTGTATTGTTTTTTTGGTACTGCAACGACTCTTGAATGATGATTTTATTGGAAATAGCGGGTGTATATTTCTGAGAAAGAGCGCGGTGATTCTGAATATGCCACATCGAACCTGTCTGTCCTGAAAGAACACGTGCTTCAATGGTTGACAGATAGAGATCAATATCTGAAGTGGAGACATTCATCCTTTGAAGTCCTTGGGTGGCCAGGGGCAAGAGATGGTCAAGGATGAGATTTTGAGCACTATAATCTTTTCCAAACCAATGAAATACAGAATGCAGACCACCACGAGCGGCTTTAATAAAGTTGTTTTTTGCGATTTTAAATGTAGTGTTGCGCCAAAATCCCTTACTGTGTTGGGGCATACCTTTCATTAATCCTATCCAAAAAGCAAAGTTGGCGATTTCGTCATGTACAGAAGGGCCAGCTGGCAGATATCGACATTCTATCCGGACATGGGCAACATTGTTGTGTACTCCATAGCAGAGGCGATTCCAAGTATAAGTGGTTCCATTGTGAAGACGTATAGCACGAAGATTGGGTATTTGCCCTCGCTGAAGCTGTCTAATGGGATCTTCAGGGATATCCGAACTTAGCAATAGTGGAAATCTCACAACTTGTTCCTTCCACAAGGAGGAGAGAGGTTGAGTCAACCACTGTTTGCCAAAATACACACGCGGTAATATAGTCCGGGAATGATTTTTATCGTTTCGGGTGTCCAAGCTTTGTTTAAAAAGGGCAATTCTGTTTTCTGCCCAAAGTTCTTTGCCAAACAAGAATGGCGCATTGGTACATGCGGACAGAACGGGACCACTGATCATTTGAGCCCAATTGTACATTTCCGCAAATTCGTTTGGGTCAATCTGTAGATGCAATTGAAAACTCGTGTTGCAAGCCTCAAACAGGATGCTGTCAAGAGAAGCACTAAAGTCATCTACTCCTTGGAGAAAGATTTCAAAGTGACTTCCCCGGAGCTTAAGAAACTCTCGACTCAACACTTTATATCGTTCTTCAGGGGTCATGTACTCAAACCTCAAATGCCGGAAACACAGTGAAGGTAAAATCCCCGTTAAGAACAACTGACTATTGTACTGCTCAGCCAACACCTCCGCTCTCTTCAATCCGGATAGTATCTCGTGTTCTATTTTATTGAAACAGGATCCTTTGAGTTTTTGTGGCCGGGCATTGAATTCCATATTGTACAAGGCCAACTCGTTGGTAAACAAAGGGTGATCTAAGCGTTCTAATATGTCAGTAGCTATCGGAGAGGGGTCACAATCACTATTGACGATACAGATTTCTTGTTCCGCACCGATGGTATTGCTTGCAGTATCAATCAGGCCTTCGTTGAGCATAAGATCTAATGCCTTCAAATCTCTTAAAATAGCGGTGTAAAATTGTGCGCGATCACTCTCGGACAATATAGCACGAACGTTAAAGTCTCCCATATTCAATCACATTCTTGTATCAACCTGATCAGATCAATCGGTGTCAGAATGCCAACGAGCGCATTGTTTTCAACGATGGGAATTGCTCTAAACTGAGACTTTTGAAAAGCTTGACATGCCGCTTTTATTGATTGGCTTTTGTCCATAACAAACACCTCTTTGGTCATAATATCCACTGACCTCAAGGTCGTAAAGAGGGCTTCATTCAAGGCTTCCTTTTGATGATTGACAAACAAGCTTTTTCCCCAAGAGATCTTGTCTATATCTGTCTGAGATATCATGCCTATCACTTGTCGCTGATCGTCTATAACGGGGATGTGGTGAAAGTTATGACTTTGTAGTATCTGCGCTGCACGGGCAATGGTATCTTCTTTGTCTATGGTTACAACATCCTTTTGCATAATTTTCGCTATCGCAAATTGGAGTACTTTCTTCATTTGAAACAGTATTGTATGATATCATGACTTGTGACGATTCCAATGACCTTGTTGTCCTCTAGTATCGGCAAGGCATGTATCCGATTGGATAGAAAAATATCTGCTGCAAGGCCAACACTGTCATCTGCCAAAAGCGTCAATGGATCACTTGTCATGACATCCCTTGCCTTTATCTGATCATCATTGTTGTGTGAAGATATACTAGCAGAGGGAATCAGATCCATAGGACTTATGATCCCTTTTAAGACACCTTGCTCAAGAACAAGTACATGGTGGAACTTGTATTCCTCAAACATTTTTTTGATTTTTTGAAGGCGATCATCAGGATGTACGGTGATGACGTCTTTGGTCATGATGTTGGATATATATTCTTCAGTGTTCATAATTATTTTTTTCTACAATATAATTTCTCTTTTGAGCTTAATGGATGATATTTGTCATTGCAAAGGATGAGATCTATCAACCCCTTCTTGTTAGAGCCTTACACATAGAATATTTGTAGTATGTCCCAAATGGATCTTTCACTAAATTCAAGAAAAGCCCTTTTGGCGATTCTAGTACAAATCCAAAATATAGATTCCGATCGATCTTCAAGAGAAACTAGCTACATAGAATATGTAGCCAAAGAGTTGGGTCTAATACCCTCACAAATAGAGGAGATTGTAGAAAACCCCGAGGCCTTTCCGATGATACCTCCGGCCAAGGAAAGCCAAAGAATGACATTGTTATACTATATGCTGTTCTTTATGAATGTAGATGGACGGGTTACTAAAGAGGAGGAGCAAATCGTTAAGAAATGGGGATTTCAATTAGGTTTTAGACCCGAATTAACTTCTGAATTAGTCGATCTTATCAAGCAGCATATAAACCAAAAATTGCCTCCGGAGAAAATGCTAGATAAAATCAGAACCTACTTAAACTAAAAAACAAACCTAGTACCTGTTTCTCAGTTGTGGATAGTGTTCATTGAAGTGGGGTTTAAAAAAAGGCCGGGTTTGGGAAAGTGACCTGTGTGGCTAACTGAGGGTCTTGATGTATGTCGTTGTCCGAAGTGTAAAAAAGGTAAATGGGTAGGTATCAATATTTTATACCCAACAAGAGCACCACCCAAATACCCTACTTCCAAAAACAGGATTAAGAATACTACCATCCAGTCTATATAAAGTTGTAACATAGCATATCTATGCAAGTATAGAAAATGCAAGGTTGATAAATCGCTGATTTCAATAATGAACACCCATATCTTCGCTCTGAAGATCAAGATAAATCAGCCCGCACCCCATATCACCGACTATGGGTGCACTCATAGTCAATAAAAACTAACAAAATAATATTTACTTTCCACAATAGACATTGGGGATGGCGATCCAGTTTACCCGATCGGCAGTGTCCTTTAGGGTTCAACATAGGATTCAAAGCTCGGTCGTGCCGACCGATTGAATCCTTATTTATTGGCAGTAGTGCTATGCTACTTTAAATTCCGATTCATTCATTTCAACGCTAAATCTAACGTTTGCTTTTAATGCTCCAAATACTTTTAAAATTGTTTCGATAGTTACATTTTTAGTATTTCGTTCTAATTTAGATATTTGCGATTTATGAACTCCAATTAATTCTCCGAGTCAGTGCTCTGGGGATTTGTGATGTGCAATGCATGTGACGTATTTTGCTTGCTATGGATCTTGCATTATATATCGTGCTTTAGTACAATATATTCAGTATGGCATTATATGAAGTTTTTACTTGGTTGATATGACTATGGATGGATAGATAAATGATCGGCAGAGTGTGTATTTATATGTTGATATTGCTATAGGTATAGTTAGTGGATTGATGATGGCATCCATGTTCACATCCTATGCTCTGACACTTCTGTTTATGATCCGAAGAACAAAAAATCCCGATCCATAGCCCTACTCCGGGCTGATAATCTTATTTTGGTCGCCGAAGATAAAAACGGTATATATACTATGGAGAAGACATTCTTTGGTCATCCAAGGGGATTGGCGACCTTATTTTTTACGGAGATGTGGGAGCGGTTCTCCTTTTATGGGATGCGTGCTATCCTGATTTTGTTTATGACTACGGAGACGGCACAACAAGGATTGGGGTTGGACACGGAGACGGCAGGAGCGGCATATGGTCTCTATACGGCAGCGGTTTATTTGTTGTCATTACCGGGAGGATGGATTGCGGACAATATCATAGGACAACGCAAAGCTATCTGGTATGGAGGCATATTGATTATGATAGGGCATGGCGTCCTTGCTATTCCAGCGGGTCCGGGTGTGTTCTTTATAGGATTGGCCTTTGTCGCTATCGGCACGGGATTTCTCAAGCCCAATATCAGTCCGACGGTGGGATCTCTGTATGGAGAAGATAAAGGGGCACGCAGGGATGCGGGCTTTTCAATATTCTATATGTCTATAAACCTTGGTTCATTCTTTGGGCAAATATTTGTGCCCCTCCTTGCTGCGTACAACTGGCATATGGGATTTGGCTTAGCTGCCATCGGGATGTTTTTGGGGTTAGTTTATTTCAAATTGACAGAAGAAGAAAACTTTGGTACCATTGGATTAAAGCCTGACAAAAAGCCCATTGTTGCCGAGGCTTCTACCTCTACTAGTGTGATGCGATATGCTATTCCCGCATTATTGGTAATTGTGCTGATAGGGTTGCAGGTTACGGGCACAGTCCATCTCACTTCTCTGGTCGGTATAGCCGAAGCGATGAAGTATGTGATTGTTCTTGTTGCCGTCTTTTACTTCGCACAAGTCTTGTTGGCTGGAGACTTGACAGGCATAGAGACGAAGAAGGTGTTGGCCATTGTGATGTTGTTCATTGGAGGTGCTACTTTTTGGAGTGGTTTTGAGCAGGCGGGATCGGCGCTCAATTTGTTTGCGCGCGATTTTACAGATAGAGATATATTGGGTTGGTTGATGCCTGCGGGTGTATTGCAATCCGTCAACTCTGCATTTATCATCATATTTGCTCCGATCATGGGAGCCTTATGGGTATGGTTGGCCAAGCGCAATCTCAATCCACGGACACCGATAAAGTTTGGTTTTGGACTTATCCTTCTTGGAGTCGGTTTTTTTATGATGGTATTGGCGGCACGAATCGCAACAACCGGAGCAAAAGCGGGGATGTTTTTCTTAGTGCTTACCTACTTCTTTCACTCCATCGGTGAGTTATTTTTGAGTCCCGTGGGATTGAGCAGTATCACCAAGTTGTCGCCCAAGCGATACTTGGGTCAGATGATGGGATTGTGGTTTGTTGCCGCAGCGCTGGGCAACTTGATCGCCGGGACATTTGGTGGCAACTTTGATCCATCCAATGTGATGCAGATGCCGGATCTATTCTGGACTTTCGTCAAATTGCCAGTAGGTGTAGGGTTGATATTTCTTGCTTTGAGCCCAATAATGAAAAAATGGATGGGTGATGTTCATTAAGATTGTTCATTGAGATTTCCATCTTACGAAAACCTAAAAAGGATATTCAATTTATAGCACTCAACACGCACTATGTCAGAACATAAACCCTATATCCCAAATAAAACAATCCTTCCGGAGACGACCATCAAGGCTTTTATTCTGGGTGCGCTTCTCTCTATGATATTGTCCGCAGCCAATGCCTATCTGGGCTTATTTGCCGGGATGACGGTCTCTGCGTCGATTCCCGCTGCGGTACTTTCGATGGCCATTTTGAGGATGTTCAAGAATCACAATATTCTTGAGAACAACATCGTACAGACGGCAGCCTCGGCAGGGGAATCTCTGGCAGCAGGCGTGATATTTACCTTTCCCGCTCTTGTCTTAATGGGGTATTGGGATCATTTTAATTATTGGGAGACGGTGCTCATAGCACTCTGCGGTGGTATATTGGGTGTATTGTTTACGGTGCCATTGAGATCTGCATTGATTGTAGAACAGAAGTTGTTATTTCCGGAAGGGGTAGCGACTTCAGAAGTACTCAAAACTGGAGAAAAAGGGGGCAAAGCAATAAAGTTTCTGATACAAGGAGCGGTCATAGGAGCTGTCGCCAAACTATCCGAATCCGGACTTAAACTCTGGGCCGGCACTAGTGCCACGGCATCCATGTGGGGCGGCAAGGTATATGCATTCTTTTCGATGAATCTATCGCCTGCATTGATCGGAGTAGGGTATATTGTAGGACTTCGGATATCTTTTTTGGTATTTGCCGGAGGTGTCATCTCGTGGTATTTTGCCATCCCTTGGTACATAGCACACAACGGACTCGTACCCGACCCAAGTGCACCAACGGATCTCGGCTATGAGGTGTGGACAACTCAGATCCGGTTTCTGGGTGTAGGGGCGATGGTAGTAGGAGGCCTCTGGGCATTGATCAGTCTTAGAAAATCCATCGGTAATGCGCTCAAAAGTGGCATTCAAGCCATGAGTAAAAAAACTGACAATAAGGATCTTCCCCGCACCGAGCGAGACACTCCGATGTCATGGGTGATGATTGCTATCGGTATCATGATCATACCCATCTTCATCATATACCTCAGAGAGATACATAGTATCGCGATCACAGGAATGATGGCAATATTTATGGTTGTAGCCGGATTTTTGTTTTCCGCGGTAGCTGGATATATGGCGGGGCTCGTCGGCAGTTCCAACAACCCCATATCGGGTGTAACGATAGCCACAATCTTGACGGCTGCGCTCATCTTGGTACTATTGATGGGAAGCGATTCGGAGAAAGGCCCTGCCGCCGCCATTCTGATCGGTGCAGTAGTGTGTTGTGCTGCAGCCATAGCAGGAGACAACATGCAGGATCTCAAGGCGGGACATATCTTGGGGGCAACGCCTCAAAAACAACAAATCATGCAGATGGTCGGTGTAGTTAGTGCGGCTCTTGTGATGCCATTGATATTGCAGTTGCTACTTACGGCATATGGATTTGGCCCTGCTACAGATCTACGCCCAGATTCCTTGCAAGCTCCACAAGCCACTTTGATGCAGAGTGTGGCAGAGGGCGTGTTTAGTGGGAATTTGCCTTGGCCGATGATATACACAGGTATGGTTATCGGTGTGATCGTCATCCTCTTGGATCAATATCAGGAGCGCAGAGGATCAGATTTTCGCATTCCCGTATTGGCCGTTGCGATCGGTATATACTTGCCCTTTGAGTTGGACAGTGCGATCATGTTGGGAGGGCTCGTCGCATGGTTGGTACAACGCTATCAACGCAGCCAAAAATCTCAGTCCAACGATTATGAAGGACAAGTCGCTAAGAGCGAAAATGGTGGATTGCTCTTTGCAAGTGGCTTAATAACAGGTGAAGCACTGATCGGTATAGCATTGGCCATACCCGTTGCCATCACTGAAGATACATCGGTTTTGGCTATCTCCAATGAACCATTGGGAAGTATTCCAGGTATATTGGTAATATTGGCGATCTGTTATTGGACATATCGCATAACCCAAAAAGCCTTTTGGTCGAAAGACTAAGGGATAATATTATAACGCAGAAGGAAAGAATTACCTTTGTAGTGTTTGAAGTGTAACTTCTATGATTCATTATGAAAAAAAGGTTTTGTCCAATGGTCTGACGGTCATTGTAGAGCAAGACAGAAGCACGACTCTTGCGGCGGTCAATGTGTTGTATAAAGTCGGCTCGCGCAATGAATCACCTGAAAAAACGGGTTTTGCACATTTATTTGAGCATTTGATGTTTGGCGGATCTAAGCATGCTCCTGACTTTGACGGACCATTGCAGAGTGCATCTGGAGAGAACAATGCATATACCAATTGTGATTATACCAATTACTATGATGTAGTACCGTATCAAAACATAGAAACCGCTCTTTGGCTTGAAGCCGATCGCATGTCTCACCTCAACATTAACGATGATACACTTGCCCTCCAAAAGAAAGTAGTCATTGAGGAGTTTAAAGAAGTCTGCCTCAATAAACCCTATGGCGATTGTTGGCATCATTTGTCTGCATTGGCATATAAGAGCCATCCATACAAGTGGCCTACGATCGGCAAGAAGATAGATCATATCCAAAAAGCCAACCTCGAGGATGTTCGCTCTTTTTACCACCGACACTACCACCCCAACAATGCCATCTTATCCGTTTCGGGTCCTCTTGAACCTAAAGAGGTTTTTGATTTGGTTGAAAAATGGTTTGGAAGTTTAAAACGATCTGGAGTCGTCCATCCCGATCCCCTCGGCACAGAACCTATCCAAAGGAAACCGCAATCCAAAGACATCTATGCAGACGTCCCCTCCCCGCTGTTCTTAATGGCATTTCATATGCCCGGGCGCAATCACGAGGATTATTACGCTTGTGATCTACTTACAGACATCATGGCCAATGGAAGGTCTTCAAGATTCTACAACAATCTCATAAGAAAGAAAAAAATGCTGAGTTTCATAGATTGCTATGTCACCGGCACTTTTGATCCAGGTCTAATCCTCATCGAAGGCAGACCGATGCCCGACTTCAGCAATGATCAATGCATCGACTCAATTTGGGAAGAAATTCACTTGTTGCGATCCCAAAAACCTTCGGATTGGGAGTTGCAAAAGGTGAAAAATAAGATCATTAGCAGCCTTGCCATGAGCGATCTTAATGTCCTCAACAAAGCCATAGCCATGGGCTATTATGAATGGCTGGGAGCACTGGATCTTATGAACCATCAAGAGAGATTGTTTGAACAGGTAACAATAGATGATATCCTCGATGCCATGGATCGATATCTGCGCAAGGACAATCTCTCCGTGGTCAAGTATATCCCGAGAAAGAATAAAGATTCTATGGTATTGATGGTCAATTGAAAAAGCTCACGAAGGCTCAACAGCAGGCAGGCCAAATCAAGCATTTTTGGTGTTGTGGGTTGCGGAGTGCGCCCACATTACATTTTAAACAAAAAAGACTTCAGGTCTTTAGGAAATACTTCCCCTCCTCTAAAGGTTCTTATCTTGTGCGATATACAGAAGTCAGAAAACATACGATATGCAGATAAAATTTTGTGGTGCAGCTAGAAATGTAACCGGTAGCAATCATCTCATTACACTGGACAATGGATATCAAATCCTTCTGGATTGTGGTCTGTTTCAAGGCAATAACAGGACAGATGATGCCTCCAATGCCAAATTCCACTATGATCCATCTACAATAGATTGTCTGATTTTGTCCCACGCCCATATTGATCATACGGGACGTGTTCCCTTGTTGGTCAAACAGGGATTTAACGGCTGTATCCATTCTACCCATGCAACCCGCAGTCTATGTGGAATCATGCTACTCGACTCCGCCAAGATCCAAGAACGCGATGCAGAGTGGCATAATAAAAGAGTGCTAAAGAAAAGGAAAAAACGCAAAAACAAAAACAAAAACTTACAACTTCGAGAACCACTGTATGAGTCACATGATGTTACCGAAGCGATGAAGCTATTCAACAGCTATTCATACAACCGTTGGCATCGCATCTGTGGAGATGTAGAAATTATGTTTCGGGATCAAGGACACATATTAGGTTCGGCCAGTGTCACACTCAGAATCCGGGAGGGATCCAAGTATATCATGGTAGGGTTTACAGGAGATATCGGACGTCCGGATCGTCCTATTTTGCGAGATCCCGCTCAACTACCCGAGGTAGATTATCTCATCATGGAATCTACATATGGGGACAAGGATCACGAAGACAAGCCTTCACAATCTGCCATGTTTTTGGAATTATTGAAGCAGACTTGTGTAGAGCAAAGGGGCAAACTAATCATCCCGGCTTTTAGTATCGGTCGTACTCAGGAGATCGTCTATATGATGGATCAAATGTTTACTAAAGGACTCCTTCCCAAAGTGCCCGTCTATGTTGATAGTCCACTTGCCGTCAACGCAACTGAGATCTATGGTGCTCATCCCGAATGCTATGACAATGCACTGCATGAATATATGCTCATAGATGAAGACCCATTTGGATTCAATACACTGGAGTATGTAAGGACTGTAGAAAAGTCTAAAGAACTCAATTTTGCCAAAGAACCCATGGTCATCATCAGTGCTTCGGGAATGATGAATGCAGGAAGAATCCGTCATCATATGTATCACAATCTCGAAGATGAAAAAAGCACCTTCCTCATCGTTGGATATTGTGCACCTCAGACTGCCGGGGGCATTCTGAAAGCCGGAGCTACTCAACTAAAAGTCAATGGAGATATTCTGGATGTAAAAGCCAAGATCGCTTCGATGGATTCATTTTCTGCACATGGAGATCGCGCCGAAATGTTGGCCAATGTCAAAAATCAAATCGGCGTGGCCAAACAAACCTTTCTAGTGCATGGCGAGTATGACACACAACAGCAATTTGTCGAATACCTCGGCAATGCTGGGATGAGAAACATCGGTATTCCACCCGAAGGAAAGGAGATTAGTCTATAGGGCAATCCTTCTATCTTTTAACATAAAATATTGTGCGCGGCGGATTGAAATCAATGTTCCAACACCATTGTTTCATCCTACTGTCCTAGTCTTTATGCTAGCGAATGGCAAGGAAAGCATAATATCACCTCCGTGGCAAATCAACAAAGAAGCCTCGATGTAGTAGCTGGACTACATGAACATATTTCCCCTGTCTTTAGACTGGGGATAAACAGGGAATAAGTGAATTGGCTTTAGCCATAAATATGGGGCATACTTATTCAGGGCTAAAGCCCAACATAATAGAATCTCCTAAACCCGGATATAAATATC